>NZ_AQXV01000001.1:0-1158 GCF_000376965.1 Methanothermococcus thermolithotrophicus DSM 2095
TACAACTGGTCCACCAACTAAGATTAAGTTTTTGTCAGCAGTATCTAATGATACTTCTGAGTCCAATTTTGCAATTGGTGCTGTTAATTTAACTGATTGTTGTGCATCTGCTAAGATGTCTTTTAATCTAACTTCTGCGTTTAATACTGTTGCTTTTTGACCAATGTCTAATGTTACTTCTTTTGATTCGTCCATCAAGAATTTAACTTTTAATACGTCGTTCTTGTCTTCGTCGTCAAATACTAATTTGAGATAGTTTGCAATATCTACTTCGTCTCTATCTCCTAACTTCTTCTTCTTGTCTCCAACGTATTTTAATGCAATACCTATTATATTAGCTTTATCAGACTCGGTAATATCTTTTTTGATTTCTAATTTATCACTATTGTTGAGTGCTGCATATGCTTCCCAGTCTGGTATGTATTCTTCACCAAGTTCGAGAGCTTTGGTATCTTTTGTAATTAATACTTCAGCGTAACCTGTTGTTCCTGCAATATCTTCCCATGCATCGTTTACAACAACACCAACATCTTTGTATGCGAGTTTTAACTGTGCTGAACTACTACCGCCAACTGTATCAGTTTTTTCTTTTACAACTTTTCCATCTTTTAATATTTGAACGTTAACACTGTATTCAGTTGATGTATCTCCACTCTTTAAAATACTTGCTATTTTAACTTCGTAGCCGTTTCCAACTGCGAATGTTTCTCCTTCTTTTAAAACACCATCTTTTGCTTCTTTACCGAGGTATATTATGTCATCTTCATCGTCGATTTTTACAACAGCGTACTCTTCACCAAGGAATGGTATTCTCATACCAGGTTTTAAGGTAACTGTGTTATTATCGTTGAATACATCTTCGTCATTTTTGTATGCAATTGATGCATATAATATTTGGTCTTCGTCTATTGATAATTTATCGCTGTCATATACAATTCTTGTAAATACGACTTCTCCCGCATCGTCGTCGTTGCTGTACCAGTCTGATGGGTCAATGTCAGTTACTTTCAACATTGTGCTAACGTCACCTAATGATGTAGCATTAAAATCGGAGTCGTTCACATCTTGTATGCTACCGCTGGCTAATTCATCTGTAACCTTAAGTTTGTCACTACCATTAATAAATCCTTTTGCATAGTCTGAGTCTGCAGCAGCTAC
>NZ_AQXV01000002.1:0-1345 GCF_000376965.1 Methanothermococcus thermolithotrophicus DSM 2095
AAGCACCAAAATTGCTATGGTGGATAAAATCTTGGTCTTTACAGATATATTTCTGAGCACTTTCACACCCCTCCCGATTTATTTATGTTGTATGCTATCATGTCAGTTATATGCCACACCAATACATGCCCGTATATATGTAATTATCACTAGTTTGGAACTTATAATATGGACTATAGTACGCTGATTTTCACTAATCTGGTGGCAATAGTATTTAACAAGATAAACATGGGTCGTTCTGCAATGGGATGTATGCTTCCTTAAATTTCGTTAAACTGAAATTTAACAAACATCTAAATTTATTTTAAAATTGTAACTGACATATATTACAGAACGACTATAATAATTGCCAGCTGCATTTCGGATGTACTCGCATACCGGAGGTTACCGTCTGCGGGTTAGAGCTCATTTTAGTATACTGTAACTATAATATATAATATTTTTATGTAGGTAGTTGTGTAATTAGCACTTTTAATTACGATATTGGGAAAATTAACGGATAAATAACTATAGTATTTAAATAATTTTAAGAAATGAAATGAAATCCTTTGTAAAAACAAATGTTCTTAAATTACTGTTATTTAATCTAAAAAAGAAAAGAAAGGATTAAAATTTATTGAACAAAACTCTTTCGAGTTTTGCAACATTTCCGAACGATTGAACGAAAACCTTCGTTTTCGTAGTTCTTCGAAAGTAAGGAAAACTTAATTAAGCAAAATCCTTGTGGATTTTGCAGCTCTTCGCTTCGCTTCGAAACCGAAGGTTTTAAGTCTTCCCTTTAAGGGTTTTGAAAATCTATGATTTCGCTTACGAAGTAAGCGAGTAACAAAAACCTTCGGTTTTTGTCTAATTCATAACGCTCCTTCGAGCTCCGATTAAACTTTAAATTTACTAGCTGATTCAGATACCCTATCTGAAACGTCTGCTATTTTATCAGTAGCTTTGCTTATCTCGTCCATGATTCTATTCTGTTCTTCAGCACTAGCGGTTAGTTCTTCCGCAGTAGCTGCAAATTCCTCAGATATTGAAGCAATATCTTGAACGTTTCTCAATGCCTGCTGTACGTTCTCTGATGCCCGTTTGGAGTCTTCTTTAATGGCATTTATTTTTACCATCGCTTTATCTACACTTTCTTTAATTTTCATAAACGCACTGTTTACCTCATCTATGGCTACAACTCCTTTGTCGACTTCATCTTTACCAGTTAATCCCAAATCAATGGTTTTTTCGATTCTACTTTGGATGCCTGAAATGGTTTTGGCAATATCATCCACAGATTTACCAATCTCTTCTGCCAGTGATTTAATTTCACTTGCAACAACTGCAAATCCTTTTCCAGCTTCTC
>NZ_AQXV01000003.1:0-1527 GCF_000376965.1 Methanothermococcus thermolithotrophicus DSM 2095
TACAACTGGTCCACCAACTAAGATTAAGTTTTTGTCAGCAGTATCTAATGATACTTCTGAGTCCAATTTTGCAATTGGTGCTGTTAATTTAACTGCTTGTTGTGCATCTGCTAAGATGTCTTTTAATCTAACTTCTGCGTTTAATACAGTTTCTTTCTGACCGATGTTTAAGGTTACTTCTTTTGATTCGTCCATTAAGAATTTAACTTTTAACACATTGTTTTTGTCTTCGTCGTCAAATACTAATTTAAGGTAGTCTGCAATGTTTATTTCGTCTCCATCGTCTAACTTCTTCTTCTTGTCTCCAACGTATTTTAATGCAATACCTACTACATTAGCTTTATCAGACTCAGTAATATCTTTTTTAATGTCTAATTTACCACTGACATTAAGGGCAGCCCATGCTTCCCAGTCTGGTATGTATTCTTCACCAAGTTCAAGGGCTTTGGTATCTTTGGTGATTAATACTTCAGCGTAACCTGTTGTTCCTGCAATGTCTTCCCATGCATCGTTTACAACAACACCAACGTCTTTGTATGCGAGTGTTAACTGGGTTGTATTAGAAACTGTATCAGTTTTTTCTTTTACAACTTTTCCGTCTTTTAATACTTGAACGGTAGCTTTGTACTCGCTTCCACTCTTTAAAATACTTGCTACTTTAACTTCGTAGCCGTTTCCAACTGCGAATGTTTCTCCTTCTTTTAAAACACCGTCTTTTGCTTCTTTACCGAGGTATATTATATCATCATCAGCGTCGATTTTTACAACAGCGTACTCTTCACCTAAGAATGGTATTCTCATACCTGGTTTTAAAGTAACTGTATTAGCATCGTTGAATACTTCTTCGTCATTTTTGTATGCAATTGATGCATATAATAATTGGTCTTCATCTATTGACCTTTTATCGCTGTCATAGACTATTTTTGCAAATACGACTTCTCCAGCATCGTTGTCGTTGCTGTCGAACCAGTCTGATGGGTCAATGTCAGTTACTTTTAACATTGTGCTAACGTCACCTAATGATGTAAAACTATATCCATCAGTTGGGTGGTCATTTTTTAAATCTATGTTTGCGTCATTTGAAGTAACTCCAAAAGTTTTTACAGTTGCAGACCCAACAAGTTGTATCCAGTCAGGGTTAGTTACTTTTGTACCATTAGTTGTAGTGTCATCCACCAAGGTACCATTAATAACTAATTTTAAATAACTACCATTGTAAGTTATGCTTTCTACAATACCGGAACCTTTAGTTATATTAGTACTGCTAGAATCGATATTTACTGTATCTCCTTTTGACAGACTTCCTAGTATGTTTTTTAATTCATAATTGTCTGTGGTAATGTTGATATAATCAACAGTACCGTTGGACAAAACTATGTTTGTTGTTGGATAGTCAGCATCTGTAAAGTTTACATTAAGAGTACTTTCAGTTATAAATCCTTTTGCATAGTCTGAGTCTGCAGCAGCTACGAGAACTACATCTTCTGAAGGACTATCTGAATCTAAATTATAAACATCTACATCGTC
>NZ_AQXV01000004.1:0-1781 GCF_000376965.1 Methanothermococcus thermolithotrophicus DSM 2095
AAAAAGGAGCACCTTTTAGCAGGAGTAAAACCCTTTTCAATTTTAAAATCTTCTGTAATTTTATACTCCATTTTAACAAATGAAAACCGCCAGTCATCGAGCTCATCGCCATAAAATGCAACTATTGCAGCGTCCTTATTTGCATTTTCAAGCCATTTTGCAATAAGGTTCCGCTGCATAGTCCTTGATCTATCCCTATACTTGTTTTTCTTTAATTTTACAGATAAAATATCTATTGTTTTATTGGAGCTATCCTTATATGTGCCGTAATACTTAAGATAGTCGGCATATTCACTATATTCTTTCCACAGGTATTCCTTAGGAGATTCTTTTAAAAAACTACTATCCCCAAACATTTCAACAACAAAATCTAAATACCTATCCTCATTAAACTCTCCCCCAAAAGTTTTTTCAACAAGTTTTACGGCATTTTTTCTATCCATTGGTTCCACCTATTAACTACTCAAAAAAGTTTTATTTAAGTTCCTCATACCTACTAACCGATTAAATCTATTTTTGGAATCAATATATATTCAAATTGTTAAATGTGTTATATACTTATTTTTAATTTCTTTTATTTCTTTATTTTTAAGTCCCTTCTGGTTTATATAACAAATATGTTTATTATTTTTTCCAATAATAGTTATTTTTAATGGTTTTTTATTATGCTCCACATAAACTATTAGTTTATTATTGTTATCATTAAACTTACAGCTCATAACTTTTTTAACCATTAATTTATTATTTATGATTATATTTTCCAACTTTCCAACTTTCTTTGATGAAGTTATAACCATTTTAGTTTTTACCCTTCTTTTGACTGTATTGTCTTTCTTTAAAGTTGATGACTGTTTTTCACACTTATGCTCATTAATATATAGTGTCCCATTTTTCCACTTTGCATTTTTAAGAATAAATAATGCAAAGTCTTTATTACTCATTTTCATTTTGTATTTTTTGTAAGAGTATGTATTCGTAATCCCGCCTTTATCATGTACCCAAATATTCATGTATGATATCTTCCTACCGATAGTTTTCAGTATTGTATCTAAAATTTGCTTTTGATGATTATCAAGTGACATATGTTCATAATTTAGCAACATATTTTTTAGTTCATCTGTCTGAGACTTAAGAATCTTATATATGATCTCAATTTGACCATCTGGACAATATAAGTCTTTATATTTTAGTAACAATTTATTAAATTGGTTTTTTTCAATGCGTTCCTTTTCAATTTCTGATTCTGTTTTATCCAAATATATTATATTTTTCCCCACATACTTCATATTTTTAAAGATACACAAAATTAATTCTTCATCCGACAATAACATTCTCAATTTAAAATCAGAGATGGGTATATAATTACAGTTGTTTTTGTACTTAATTAAGAAACGTTTAATGTTTTTACTTGTGGTTTTCAATAGTTTATCTAAAATATTTTTTTGATGATTATCAAGTGGCAAACGCCCATAATCTAACATTATATGTTTTAAGTCCATTATTTGTGATTCTTCAATTTTTAAGTTATGAGTATTACCCGAAAATAAATTTTCATACTTTCTTAAAAACTCATCAGATATATTTTCAACATTGAAAGCGTTTTCAATTTCTTCCAAAGCAGGGTTATTTTCATTTACTATCAATCTTAAAAAATTTTTTTTGCATGTATAGTTTGCCCCATTTTTCCCAACTAAAAAGGAGCACCTTTTAGCAGGAGTAAAACCCTTTTCAATTTTAAAATCTTCTGTAATTTTATACTCCATTTTAACAAATGAAAACCG
>NZ_AQXV01000005.1:0-2708 GCF_000376965.1 Methanothermococcus thermolithotrophicus DSM 2095
TGAAACAGTTTTAATTGCAGGACCAAACAGAGCATTATTTAAAAAATACGGAGAATATGCATATCCCGGTGGCGATGTGATGATTACAGGATGTGTAGGATTGTTAGAAGTGCTAAAAAAATATCGAACAAAGTGAGATATTTTATAATTTTCGATGCAACCTTTTCTAAAGGTTGCCCATGTACGATTACAGGATGTGTAGGATTGTTAGAAGTGCTAAAAGAATATCTAAAGAGAGATATTCCCTAAGTTTCGATGCAACCTTTTCTAACCAAGCTTTAAAAAAGCTTGGATGCAAACTTTGGGATCCAACACTTTTTAAAAAGGGTTGGGATGCAACCTTTTCTAAAGGTTGCCCATGTACGATTACAGGATGTGTAGGATTGTTAGAAGTGCTAAAAGAATATCTAAAGAAGTGAAGATATAATTTAAAAAGAATATTGATGATTATTATTATTAATGATTCAATTTTATGAATTTTATTTCTTTTTTATTTGCTACCAAGTTTCCTTTCCATTCTTCTAAGGTTTCAGGATAATCTGACCTGCAATGTGCTCCTCTGCTTTCTTTTCTTATCAATGCACATTTTGTTACAATTTCAGCAACTTGAAGCATGTTTTTAAGTTCAAAGTATTTCTGAACGTCAACAGTTCCATTTACAGATATTTTCTTATTTTTCAAACCTTTTATTTCTTTTAAAGCCTGTTCCAAGCCTTTTTCATCTCTAACTATGGATACATAATTCCACATAATATTTCTCAATTTTTCAATGGACTCATGGGCGTTTTCTCCTCTTTCTTTGAATTCGCCCTCAAGGTTTTGTATGATATTATTTGTTAGTTCCTTAACTTTTGATAGGTTAAAATCGTGGTTCTCAGCAAATTCACTGGCATATCTTCCGGCTATTGCTCCAAAAACCTGGGTATCTGCAAGGGCATTTCCTCCAAGTCTATTTGCTCCATGGATTCCTCCTGCTACCTCACCACAGGCAAACAATCCAGCAATGTTACTTTCACATTTTTCGTTTATCTTAATTCCTCCCATGAAGTGGTGAGCAGTAGGAGCTACGATCATAGGTTCTTTTCTTATATCAATTCCAACATCTAAAAACTGACTAAACATGGTTTCTAGTCTTTCCTCAATAATCCTATCGTCTAAATGACTAACATCCAAATATACTCCACCGTTTATGCCTCTTCCTTCCTTTATTTCTGTATATATTGCTCTGGCTACAACGTCTCTTGTGGAGAGCTCCATTTTTTCTTTGTCATAATTTTTCATGAATCGTTCTTTATTGCTGTTGTACAGTATTCCGCCTTCCCCCCTAACTGCTTCAGTAACTAAAATTCCAGTTCCTACCATACCTGTTGGGTGGAATTGAACCATTTCCATATCGATTAATTCAACACCTTCATTGTATGCAATTGCAAAACCATCTCCAACTTTTTGAATAGGATTTGATGTTATTGGGTAGAGCTGTCCTGCCCCACCTGTAGCAAGTATTGTAGCCTTGGCATAAATTGGAAACAAGTTTCCATTGATTAAGTCCAAGAATATTGCTCCATAACAACGGTTGTCTTTGACTATGAGCTTAACGGCCATTACATCTTCTTTGATATCTACCTTATCCAATCTATTTATATATTCCATTAAACCGCTAATAATTTCATGGCCGGTTCTATCTCCACTGTAGCATGTTCTATTAAAGCTTTGACCACCAAATGGCCTTTGAGCCACTTTACCTTCTTCAGTTCTATCAAAAATACATCCAAATTTTTCTAAGTTTTTAAGCTCTTTTGGAGCGTTTTTTATAAGGATTTCTACAAGTTTTGGATTGTTTATAAATCCTCCACCTTTCATGGTGTCATAAAAATGTTTTTCAAAACTATCCTCTGGATTAAAGACTGCGTTATATCCGCCTTCTGCCATTACTGTACATCCACTTTTTCCAAAGAGTCCTTTAACTGCCACAACAACATTTTTGTTACTACACTCTATCGCAGCTCTGGCTGCTGCTCCTCCGCCACCAATAATTAAAACATCAGTTATCATAATATCACCTGAACGTAGTGAAGGTGAGCTACGAAACCGTAGGTTTCGTTTAATCACCTGAACGAAGTGTAAGGTGAGCTATGAAAACCGTTTAGGTTTTCATTCAATCACCGGAAATTAAACTAGTAAATTACGACCGTTATAAAATATATTATTTTTTTACTACTTCTACATCAAGTATGTGTATAAGCCCATTTTCGCCTATAATGTCGGTTATTTTTGGTAGAATCTTCATCAATTTATCTTCGTACTCTACACACTCAATTACTATTGGTAAATTCATAGAAAGCCTAATTATATCAATTCTAGAAGTTCCTCTCATTCCATGACCATATAGCCCCCTTAGGACAGTTACTCCAGATACATTATTTTTTTTAAGTATTTTTACTATTAACTCAAGCAACGGTTCTTTCTCGTATTTATCTTCCTCTTTTAAGTATATTCTTAATAATTTAGCAGGTATAATCTCCATAAAATCACCTGAACGTCGAAGCAAATTTCTTTGAAATTTGCTGTCGAAGCGAATCCTTTGGATTCGCTGACTCACAGAAATTCTTTGAATTTTTGTCGAGTCGAAGCGAATTTCAAAAAATTCGCTGACTTACGAAAACCTGAAAGGTTTTCGTTAAGACTCACGAAACCTTCGGTTTCGTCGA
>NZ_AQXV01000006.1:0-3258 GCF_000376965.1 Methanothermococcus thermolithotrophicus DSM 2095
AAAGCTAATACATTTGGATGAAACCTTTTCTAAAGGTTTCATGTGAGATATTAAACGATGGCGGGTTAATGCCTCATTTAAAGAAAAAGTTAAAATCTTAAGCACCATTAAAGTTATAGTTAAAGGTTTAAGTACTATGAAGTAATGTAATATAATATGTCCCATCCTCTGGGATAACCTAGGATATCCCCTTGATAAAAAATATAAACAATTCGGAGCGAAGCGAAGAGTAATGAAAAACCGTAGGTTTTTCATCTGATTTCTTTTAACTTTTTATTATCCCATATGGCTAAAACTAAGTCATTTTGGTCGATAACAATTTTCAAGTTTTCAAATTTTTGTTTTTTAAAAGTTTTTATATATTTTAAGTTAGTCATTTGGTTTTACTATATATATTTTCATCAACGACTATTAATGCACAAATAAAAATAATAAGTGAAATTATGAGCGATCCAAAAAATATTGTTTTAAAAGAAAGTGAAGAATTTGAAGGTTTGCCTGTGGAAGGACCGTGGTTAGAAGATGATATCGATTTAAAGGATATTGTAACCCAATACTATGAAAAAATAGGTTTTCAAGCTACACATTTGGGGAAGGCTGTTGAGATATGGAAGAGAATTGAAGAGATAAGAAAAAACGAAGAAATAGTTGTTTTTATGGGATATACTTCCAATATAGTCTCTTCAGGATTGAGAGAAATTATAGCATACTTAGCCAAGCATAAAAAAATTGACGTAATTGTCACAACTGCAGGCGGAATTGAAGAAGACTTTATAAAATGTTTAAAACCTTTCGTACTTGGAGATTGGGACTTAAACGGCTCTTATTTGAGAGAGAAAGGAATAAATAGAATAGGAAACATTTTTGTTCCAAATGACCGGTACGTTGAATTTGAAAAATACATGACAGAATTTTTTGAAAGACTCTCTGAAAAACAGGAGAAAGAGAATAAAATAATATCTGCAAGTGAGCTCTGCTATGAACTTGGAAAATTTATGGATGAAAAACTTGAAATGCAGTATAAAGAAAAATCCATACTCTACTGGGCGTATAAAAACAACATCCCTATATTCTGTCCAGCTATAACCGACGGTTCAATTGGGGATATGCTTTACTTCTACAAAAAAGAAAGAAAATCCAATTTACAGATAGATGTTGCAAGCGATATAGTAAAACTAAATGACATGGCAATATATGCCAATAAAACGGCATGCATTGTTTTAGGAGGTTCCCTTCCAAAACACAGCATTATAAACGCTAATTTATTTAGGGAAGGGACGGATTATGCCATATACATTACAACTGCAGTACCTTGGGACGGTTCTTTAAGTGGAGCTCCTCCAGAAGAAGGAGTCTCTTGGGGAAAAATACAGGCAAAGGCAGATTATGTTGAAGTATGGGCTGATGCAACTTTAGTATTTCCAATGCTGGTTTACAGCGTATTTAAATGAAATCCGAATTATTCAAAATATATCCAATACTTTGCCCAAAACTTATTCCTCCGTCACCGTTTGGAATTCTGCTGTGGTACAAGAACTTAAATCCTTCTTTTTCAATGTTGTCTTTTATTCTTTCAGAAATTAATTTATTGTAGGAAACTCCGCCAGTTAGTCCTATATACTCAATTCCAAGGCTATCTGCATTTTTTATGGCTATTTTAGATAAACCATCGGCTAATGCCATATGAATATAGTATCCAATGTATTCGCGGTTAAATCCTTCTAAAAACATCTCATAGCAGTTATAAACTAAATCAGTTGTATTTAAAACATTATTTTTTATTTTTATGTCGTTTTCTACAGTATCCATACATTTTTTAAGCTCGTTCTTTGAACTGGATATAAAATTCTCGGCAACAGATTCCAGTCTAATGGCGGGCTCACCATCGTAAGTTTTTTCATGACATACTGATAATAATGCAGAAATTGAGTCAAGTATTCTTCCACAGGATGTTGTTTTACTGACGTTTAGTTTTTTATCCAGCTGAAATAAAATAAGCTTTAAATCCTTATCGCTGAAGTTGCATTCTTTCATGAATTTGATTAATTCTTCTTTATCCAATTTTTTATACAATATGGATAAAAGCATCCTTAATGGATACTTTGTTGCAAGATCTCCGCCAGGTTGGTACTGCTCTTCCAGATGCCCTATTCTTTTCATTTTATTGTCTTTATAAAGTAGGAGCTCTCCACCCCAAATATTCCCATCCCTTCCATAGCCCAATCCATCAATTGCTATTGTTATATTGTCCTCAAATATGTCGTTGTCACCCATTAAAGAATAGGCATGACTTTCGTGGTGCTGAGCTCGGAAAACCTCTACACCATATTTTTCCCCCAATTCATATGCAAGTTTAGTTGAGTTATATGTGGGATGTAAATCGCATACAATGGTGTCTATTTTATTTGTGTTGGTTATGCTAATCAAATTGTTCACAGCATCCTTTAAATATTGAAAAGTTTCGTATTTTGAAGTATTACCTATGTATTGAGTTAAATAGAACTTATTCTTTTTAACAAGGCATGCTACAGAGTTTAATTCAGGACCTACTGCTAAAATATTTTTCTCATTATTTTTAATCAATAAGTTGTTGTTTACACTCACAGGTTCTGGAGCATACCCTCTTGACCTCCTTAAAAAAACCATCCTATTGTTTATCTTTTTTAAAACGCTGTCGTCACATCTATTCACTATCTCTCTATTGTGCAAAAGAAAGTAATCTGCAATACTATTTAGGCTTTTTAAAATTTCTTCGTTTTTTATGGCCATCGGCAAGCCAGGCAAGTTTGCAGAAGTCATAATATAGCTTATTTTTTCGGTATCCTCAAACAGGAGGTAATGTAAACCTGAATAAGGCAGCATGACACCAATGGTATTTAAATCTGAGACATACTTTGAAAAATATTTATCGTAGTTTTCGTTTTTTTCTAAAACTACAATTGGTCGTTTAGGAGATTTTAATGTGTTTAGTTCCATTTCATCGACTTTTGCATACTGTTCCAAATATTCAGGCTTGCTCATTACGGCAAATGGCTGGGACGGCCTATTTAATCTTTTCCTTAGCTTTAAAACTACTTCGTCATTATCGGCAGCACATACTAAGTGGGTACCTCCAATTCCTTTAACCGCCAATATATTTCCTTCTTCCAAAAGTTTCACCGCATTTCGAATGGAATGAGAAACCAGCGAATCCGAAGGATTCGTACAGTTTCGAATGGAGTGAGAAACCAGCGAATCCGAAGGATTCGTACAGTTTCG
>NZ_AQXV01000007.1:0-3905 GCF_000376965.1 Methanothermococcus thermolithotrophicus DSM 2095
TATTTTATTTAGGCTATGCGAGAAGACTTTAAGAAAATTCATAGTTATATATTATGGTTTAATTTAATACATGTAAAAATATCTTTAATACATTAAAATAAATATTAAAATATGAACGTGATATCATGAAAAAAATAATATTGGTTATTGCCCTGTCCATTCTGTTAATCCCCATGGTTTTGGCAGATGATGTAAGTCTAAATGTAAATATGCCTAACGAAGTAAATAAAGGCGATAATTTTACTATCAATATAGATGTTAATGTAAAAAATAAGGATATATCGGGTTTTGAATGCACAGTGAAAATCCCTATCGAAAACGTGGACAATATAAATATAACAAGTATCACAGGAAACGAAGAAATAAAAAAAGAAGCAGGGAAATTCTATGAAATTAAAAAGAAAGATTCATTAGTATCTATAAGATTTGCCACTTTTGGAACGCCATTGAATTCAGATTTTCATTTAATGACCATAAACGCAGTAGCTTTAAAAGAAGGTAATGTATCATTTACATTTGAATCAATAGCATCTGATGAAAATGGACAAAGGATTCCTGTTGATAAAAAAACAACTGATTTAATAATAATCGACAATAACAACAAAACAGTTGAATCCAGTGAAAATTTTTTATCATCGATAATTAACGCTATAATGAATTTTTTAAAATCCATACTCGGTGGTTAAATGAATATAACTAAATTATTAATTATATCTATTTTTTTTGTATTGTTTACTGAAAATTTTGCACTAGATGATATTGTTGTGAGATTAACCCCCGATAACATAGAAACGAGTGGAGATTTGGTAAATTTTAATATTACAGTAGAAAATATACCTCCAAAGGAAAGTTTAGGTGTGCCCTCATCGTATACTGACCCAGAAATAAAGGACGGTGGATGTCAAGGTGTAGATATTTATATAAACTATTCAAAGGATTATTTAAGCCCCATTGGATTTAATTGGAGCGATAAGTGTAAGGATGTTAAAATAAAGGAATATAAATTCGAAGATGGAATTTTTTATTTATCAATAATGTTTAATGAGATAATATATGATAATACTGTAAACCTCGGGACAATAACCTTCAACCCCATAAAAAAAGGAGAAACTACATTAAATGTTAGCGGTAAGGTGAGCTCCGAATGGGGCATTAAATATGATGAGGATAATAAGTATTGGCGTAATTATGGTGAAACGTCACAATATAAAGAGCCCTACCCTGACACTAAATTCTATGGTGCAACAGTAAATATTAAGGAAATAGGAAATTACACAGGTTCTACTAGTTTAAGCGGAGAATTGAATGAAAATGCAATTTCATCATCACCTTCTTCATCGACAATAATCAACAAGGTAAATGTAATTGCAAACCAAAATGCGCCCGAAATTGTTGTAAAGGAAATAAATATTTCAGAAGAGAAGCCGAATATAACGATTATAATAAATACTGATGGAAAAAATGGTTTGGATTACAACCTGTTAATATCTATTTTTGTTGGAAGCATTTTATCTGGAATCACATTTGGATTATTATTTAGAAGGATGATACTATGAAATACATAATTTTATTTCTATCCTTTTTTGTTTTTTTATCGGGAGTATGTGGTGAAAATGTATCCGTAGAATTAGTTCCAGACAATATAAATGCGTATGTTGGAGATACATTCAACTTAGATTTAGTTGTAAAAAATATCCCTACTGATAGGAAATGTGGTGGATTTGAAACTACAATATCTTATGATTCAAGTATTTTGAATTTAACAAATATTGCGTTAAGTGATACGTCCAATACTGCAAATTTAAAAGAAGTGGATGTTTCAGCTGGAAAGATAAAATTATTATGGACGTCAAATGAACCCTATGGTAACTTTACAATAGCAACACTATCATTTAATGCGTTAAAGGATGGAAATGATTCAGTAGATTTAACTCAAACTTCCGTATCTGATGTAAATGGAGTAAAATATTATATAACTTTAAAAAACTCAAACATAACAATAAATCCATTAAACCAGACTTTAGGAACCATTACATTGAAAGATTTTGAACTGAATAAAAATATTGATGCAGTTTTATCTATAACTGGAGCAAAAACTCCTATAAAGAATATTTCAGGTAGCATTTCATTCAAGAATATAACAATAGAAAACAGTCCTACTCTGATGGATATATTTTGTAATAATTTCAGCTATACCATATATAATAACAATATTTCATTTTTTATTATTCCAAATGAAAAGGACGAAAATAAAACCATATTCAATCTTTTAAAAATACCTGTGAATGTCAATGATGCTAACTATAATATTTCAATGGACTTAACGATAAATGGGGAGCAAATCAAGAACATAACAATAAAAACGGAAGAAAAACAGGAAAATATCTCAGAGTATAAAGGGTTGGTATTCTATGTAGATTCTGGATATAATGAAGAAACAAATATCTCAATAGGTTATTCAAAAGAAATTAAATTAAAAGTATATAATATTGACAAAAATTTAACAAATTTTTCAGGATATATTTTCATAAATAGTTCCTTATTTGATGTTTCAGATTATGGAATTCCAGAATATTCTGCCATATATAATAGGATAAACACATCAAATATTACATTAAATAACAGCCACTTGTATTTCAATATTTCGCTAACAAACGGGACAAACGGGACATTTAGTATTTTAAAGTTTAAATTATCTTCAAAGATTAATGAGAATATATCTTCAATAATATATCTTGAAAATCTATCCATATACGCAAATGATACAAAAATAAACTTATCGATTAAAAATTTAACAGTGAATATTGTAAAAAGGGAATCCAACAACCCGCCAAAATTAAAAATAGTCTACAAAATAGTTAATAACAAAGAAGTCCATTTTTATGCCTTAGGCTATGACGAAGATAACGACGATTTAAAATATGTATGGGATTTTGGAGATGGGAAAAACTCAACAGACGAAAATCCAATTCATATATATTCAAATTATTCGATATATAAAATAGGATGTATTGTTAAGGACCCATTAAATGGAACAGATAAAGTGGAAGGGATTATATCTATTAAAAATATTAATCCAGTAAATTATTCAATTTCCAATGATTCATTCATGTTGGACAAACAAAATGAAAATAAAACCATTTATTTGAATATAACCTTAAAAAATCCATTAATTCATAATGTTGATGGATATATCAATTTTGTAGATTATGGCGATAATTATCGTCCACTAAAAACCCAGTATCAAGTTATATTAAAGCCAAATGGAACAAAAAATCTTATTATTCCAATAAATGTGTCAAAATCATGTGAAATTAAATGGAATGTCGTATATTATCCTAATATACGAAGTGATACAAGAGATAGCATAGACTTCAAATTCTATCAATGGGATTTTGAAAAAAAGATAGAATTCAAATCCAAACCCCAAGTGGTAATAAATAATTATACAAAAATCATAACCCTCAACAATACAAAGATAATATTAAAAGTAAATAAAGTTGAGACCGTTAAAAACTATGTTATAAACAAAACCCTAACAACTACAAGTCAAAACTCTATGCCATATTATACATTTGCTTCATTATTTGGATTTATCATAGGCATCATATTAATTAGATTTAAAATTAAATAATCATTTTTTAATATATTTAATACTATTCTAATAATTATTTATAAATAAATGATAAATTTTAAATATTATTCTAGTTAATATAATATTATAATAATATAAATATCTAATTAATTATTACCAATAGATAAAAAGGTGTTAGTATGAAACGAGTATTAATACTCTCTATTTTGGCATTGATATCATTGATTCCCGTAGCTATGGGGGCAGAAATCGGGGATGTAAATGCAGACAACTCAATAGATATTGCCGATGTGGTATATCTGTTCAAAAA
>NZ_AQXV01000008.1:0-5202 GCF_000376965.1 Methanothermococcus thermolithotrophicus DSM 2095
TAGTTGAATAATCTACGATTATTCAACTTCCCCGCAACTATGTTGCGGTGGATTGTGAGTCTCGACAAAAATTCTTCGAATTTTTGTGAGTCAGCAAATTTCTTTGAAATTTGCTTCGACAGCGAATCTTCGATTCGCTTCGACTTAACGAAGTTAAGAAGTATCCGGTTTTGGAATCGGAGTGAGCGAAGCAAACGGAGAGTTACAAAAATTACTTCGTAATTTTTGTTCAATCAAAACCTTTTTCTAAAAGGTTTTGCTTTATACTATAATATCATGTTCTTTTTTATATCTTTAATTCTAATTTAATATGGATTTATATTTATCGTAATATTATATTTTGGTGTTTGTTCAATAGTGGATGGTGAAACTTTGGAAAATGTTAAATCTGAACTAAAGGATTTATTAAAAGATTGTAAAAAACTATGTATAATGGGTGTTGGTAACACTATGAAAGGGGATGATGGGTTTGGTGTGTATGTTGTCGAAAAATTAGCTGAGTACTATAATAAAATTGGTTACGATATAAACCCAAATAATGAGGTAAATATCATAAATGATAATCTGGTACTTCTGAACTGTGGTGTAGTTCCTGAGAATTTTACAGACGTTTTAAAAAAGGAAAAACCATCCCATATTTTAATATTGGACGCCGCACTGATGGGGGAAAAACCTGGAACTTTAAAGATTGTTGATAGTGAAGATATTGCAGAAGTTGGTTTTTCGACACATGCATTACCTATGACCATAATTATTAAATACATAACCCACTATATAAATACAGAAATATTAGTGATTGGAATAGAACCTAAAAACCTTGACTTTGGAGGGTCTTTATCCAATGAAATCAAAGAAAAAGCTTCTCAATTTACTAAGGTACTTATTAATATAATATCCAATCGAAATTGATTAACCGAAAATAAAGATTTAGTTCAATAAATTCTTTTTTAATTTAATTAAGATCATAGGTGTAAATAAATATGTTTTCAGTGAAATTTAAAACTACAGAAGAATTGCCTGAACCGTCTCCAAGATTAATTGACCAGGTTATCGGTCAAGATGAAGCTGTAAAAATAGTGTTAAGCGCAGTTAAGAACAAGAGACATGCATTATTACTGGGGGATCCTGGTGTCGGTAAATCCATGATGGTTAAGGCTGTTGGAGAACTTTTAGAAAAATCCGATGAATTCACTCCATATACCATATTGGCGAGACCTAACTTAAAAAACCCTGAGAAACCAATAGTGGAGTTAGTTGAAGGGCTGTATGTTGAAGAGAATAATGAAGAGAGACCAAAAATTACCAAACAGCCACCAAATATCCTAACATTATTCATTCTAATGATTGCATTTACTGCCATAACATCATACTTAATGAAGGGACTTTCAGAAACTAAAATGTTGGGAGTAATAGCAACTGTAGCTATAGTAGGTTCATTATTGGCTTTTGTAGTACTTTTCCTTGGAATATTTGGGGCTACAAAAGCTTCAATGCCTAATACAGTGAATCCTGCAGATTTAAAACCTGTAGTATTGTATGAATGCAAGAAAAAACCACTTATAAGGGCCAGTGCATACAACGTAACTAAACTCTTAGGGGATGTTAAACACTGTCCACTTGGAGGAAAGCCACCACTAGGCACCCCGCCACATAAAAGGATAATTTTAGGGGCCATATATGAAGCTCACAAGGGTATTCTCTATGTGGACGAGATAAAAACCATGCCCCTGGAGGTTCAAGATTATATATTAACCGCATTACAGGATAAACAACTCCAAATAAGTGGTAGAAATCCAAATTCAAGCGGTGCCACTGTAGAGACTAACCCGATACCTTGTGACTTTACGTTGATAATGTCTGGAAACATGGATGATGTAAGTAACTTAAGAGCTCCGTTACTTGACAGGATAGATTACAAAATAGTTCTAAAGAATAAAATGGAAAACAACCAGAAAAATAGAGATATACTATTACAATTCATAGTTCAAGAGATAAAAAACAACAACCTAAATCCAATGACCTATGAAGCATGCTGTGAAATTGTAAGACTGGCTCAGCTCTTATCAGGTTCAAAGGATAAACTTACCTTAAGGTTGAGGAAATTATCAAACATAATAAAAATGGCAAATGATATTGCAGTGGGCAAAGAAATAAAAGAAATAATCGAAGAAACTGCAGAAAAAGAAAAAGAGAAAGAATTAGAAATAAAAAGAGAAGTAGTTATTGATAATAGGGAAGCGAGTGGCAGTAGCAAAAAACTAAAAAACATAGTAGGAATGCTACATAAGAAAAAAGAAAACATAGAAACATCTATTGAAAAAATCAAAAGCGATAAAGTTTCAGAAATAAAAAAATCCGAAGAGAAGAAAATATACATTGAACGTGAACACATATTGGAAGTCATAAGGAGTGGAGTATACAGCATGTCCAAACAGGTTGCCATCGACTACCTTACAAACTTTAAGAGATACAAGCACATTACTCCAAACGATGTACCAAAAGTTGGAGTTATACACGGTCTTGCAGTTCTTGGAACAGATGGACTAGGCGATGTAACTAAAATAATAACTCAAATTGTAGATTCAAAGAATCCAGGAACTCACCTGTTAAACATAAGTGGGGACCTTGCAAAACACAGTATATCATTAGCTTCGGCATTATCTAAAAAACTAGTATCTGAAGGAAAGTTGCCTATTGAAACCAAAGATAGCATTGATTTAACTTCAAAGGAAATATACATCCAATTCAGTCAATCGTACTCAAAAATAGATGGAGACAGTGCAACAGCAGCAGCATGTTTAAGTATAATTTCTTCACTCTTGGATATTCCGCTAAAACAGGACTTTGCAATAACTGGAAGTTTGGATTTAAACGGTAACATACTTGCAATTGGCGGAGTAAACGAGAAAATAAACGCTGCTAAAGAATATGGATTTAAAAGAGTTATAATCCCAGAATCAAATATGATAGATGTTATAGATATCGAAGGAATTGAAGTAATCCCTGTTAAAACACTTGATGAGCTAATACCACTGGTATTTGAATTAGATAACTAATATAAAACCTTTCTTTTATTTTATTCAAATGTAAATGTGTTATAAATTATCAAATCTCTTTTTTGGTGGTACTGTGGATTTAAAAGCTTTTGTGGATATTTGTCATAAACTCTACGATAGAAAATATGTTGTAGGAAGCGGAGGTAATGTTAGCGTAAGGCATGATGATTTGATATATACAACTCCAACAGGCTCATGTCTTGGGTTTTTAAAAGAAGAAGATATATGCATAGTAAATTTAAATGGGGAAATTATCAAAGGAGCTCCTACTTCAGAGACCAACATGCACTTAAAGATTTATCAGAATAGAAAAGATGTAAATGCAATAGTCCATACTCATTCCCTACACTCTACAGCACTATCAATAGTGGATAAAAAAATAGAACTATTGACTCCTGAAGCAGAAATATTTTTAAAAAAAATAGGTTACGTGGACTATTTACCCTGCGGAAGTTTAGAACTGGCAGAAGAAGTTTCAAAAAGAAATGAGGATGTTATAGTCCTGAAAAATCATGGAATTGTAACCCTTGGAAAAAATTTACTTGAAGCCTATGTTAAAACAGAGGTTACCGAAGAAGTTGCTAAATTAAATTATCTTGTAAATTATTTAAAAAGAATTTAGTTATGTATTTAACTATAAATTATTTATTCATTTTTTATTGTTTCCAATTCACTTACAATACTCCATATTTGGGTTCTTGTATGTAGTGGCATGTTTGGATCATCACTAATGTCGTCTAAGTATTGAATTGCAGTAGCACTTCTAACGATGTATTCATCATTTTCATTCAATACTGACTCTTTTGCCTTTTCAGCAGCAGCCCTTATATTTCTAGGTACTGTTGTATCGTTAATTATTTCATCGAGCATAAAAGCAATGTTGTTTAATTTTTGTTCAGGGGTCATCTTCTTAGGGCCGAACATACTATCACCACCATGTTTTGGATTCCTATTGACATTTAATATGGCCATCTCCCATATATCGAAATTTTTATGTTTAAATAAAATTACTTGTATTTATTAGTTAAGTGAATGTACACCACTATTGGTTGGGAGATGGACCGTAAATACCACTACATTTTAATTATCATATACCGTATTTAAATATTAACCTTATTATTTTTTATTTTTATTTTTTAAGGTTTTAACTTTTTTAGGGTTACCTACAAGAACTTTGTCTACTTTTGTAAACACTCCGTTTTCCACAACTCCTGGAATGTTATTTAATTCTTTTTCTGTTTCTTCTGGATCTTTTATGTCTATAAATACATCTATTATCATGTTTCCATTGTCTGTGATAATCGGGCCCATTTTCTTAGATGCCATTCTTATTGAAGGAGCTGAATTTCTTTTTAACAGTTCATTTAAAACAGTCGAGTATGCAAAAGGAACAACTTCAAGAGGTACTGGCATTTTTTCCCCTAAATTATCTACTACTTTATTTTCATCCACTATTACTACGAACTCTTTTGCATAGTAATCTATAATTTTTTCCTGGGTGTGGCATCCACCGCCACCTTTAATAAGGGCGAGCGTTTTCTTATCGACCTCATCAGCTCCATCAATTGCAATGTCTATTTCATCACACTGATCCAAAGAAACCAGTGGAATCCCATATTGTATGGCAAGCATTCTTGATTCAAAAGAAGTCGGGATTCCAAAAATATTTAATTCTTCATCTATAATTCTTTTTCCAAGTTCTGCTATGAATATATTTGCCGTAGAACCTGAGCCTAAACCTACTATCATGTCGTCCTTTACCAACTTTACAGCTTCCTGAGCTACTCTGGTTTTTGAAGCCTCCAATTCAGATAAACCTTCATTTCCAACTGAACTTTTACGCATACATACACACCTCACTATATATTTTGTAATTTGTAGTAATTAATTTTGATTAGGTTAAATTTTGATAATCTAAGCGTTGTTTTTGTAGAATAAAAAAGAGATATAAAAAAATTATTGTATTATATATAAAAGAGTATACTACAATACTCACGACTAAAGCCGTTGGCTTTCGGAGTGAGCGAAGCAACGTTATAAAAACCCAACGGTTAAACAAAAACTCTTCGAGTTTACGAAAACCTTCGGTTTTCGAATCCAGTAGGTTTTGTAGCCCACCACTATCACCGAGCGAAGCGAAGGTGAG
>NZ_AQXV01000009.1:0-5468 GCF_000376965.1 Methanothermococcus thermolithotrophicus DSM 2095
AGTTCGACAAAAACCAAAGGTTTTTGTGAATCGACAAATTTCAAAGAAATTTGTCTCGATCAGTAAATCCTTCGGATTTACTTCGACAGCAAATCGAAGATTTGCTTCGATCCCTGCAACCTACGGTTGCAGTTGATATTTATATACTTCGAAATTCTTAAATGATTGTTATTAGGCATTAATTTTAAAATAATCATAAATCTTTCTTAAATTTTTGGAGTATTTTTCCAACATTTAACACAAACAACTATAACTAATGGAAAAGAGCATTAAACAGAAAATACTAAAAATAAGGAAAAAGAAAAGAAAATAAAAATAAATTACCCTAAAAGTTCAACCCCACTTTCAACTATTCTAAACTTAAGTTTTTCACCTTCTTTTGCGTACCTGTGTTTTTCTAAGATCATCTCTCTATAACTATCGTATTTTTCAATTCTGATTATAGATTTACTCCAATACTCTAAGAGTAGTCCTCCCACAGCTTCAAAATTAGAAAACCTACGATTTTCGTTGTTAGAAGTTTCGTTTCGATTTCCTGAAATATTCCTAACCTGATTGGTTACCAATATGGCCACATTTTTCTTTTTAGCTAATTTTAATAAGGTTAAAATCTGTTTTCCAAGTATCCTATTTAATCTGGTATTTTCATTTACGTCATCGCATAATTCAAGTCTGTAAAGTGAAGCTATCCCATCTACAACAATTAAACCTAAATTCTCCAGCATTAGTATTTTTTCAAGTGTGATCGTCTGTTCTTCAAAATTCGAAGGTTCGTAAATAATTACATTTTTTAAAACTTCTTCAAAATCATCCTTACAAATTTGCTTAATCCTTTCCACAGATAAACTACCTTCGGTATCGATATAAACTACTTTTAATCCTTTCTTAGCAAAGTTAATCACTGAAAGTATGCAGATATTCGTTTTTCCTACTCCAGGGGGACCGTAAATTTGAGTTATGGTTTTTTTCTCAATATTCCCTTTTATAATTTCTTCCAACATAAAAACCACTTATTTTTAAATTAGTATTCTATAATTATAATTTTATAATTTATAGATAAATTAATATAAATCGTAAAGAATCAAAGGTTTGCTAAGGTGCCTTCTAGCAGACGGAGGAACTTCGTAAAAACCTTCTCTTATATTCCTTTTCACTTCAATTAATTCTATCTCATCATACCTCAATTTCTTCCCACACTTATTGCATTTATACCCGCTTTTAGTCCCTTTGGATTTTAAAGTTCCTCCACAGCTACACTTTTTATTCTTCTCATACTTTTTAGCCAATTTTACAACTTTTATTTTTTCAATATTTATTCCAAATGGTTCTTCCCTCACAGTACCATAGACACCAATTAGATCTCCCTTTGTGAGCTCCCTTATTAGGTTCCTAAATTCTTTGGTAGGTTCATAAGCTATGCAGTTTATCTCTTCACTGTTGGCAGTATCCTTTAATTTAAAAACTACATGACCACCAGGTAAATTTTTAGGTTCGGTAACAACCATTCCATAGGTTATAACTCCAGTATCTGGATATACATCCTTTATTTCCATAAATCTCAAATGAACGTCTGTTCCTTGGTTGGTTTTATAGATTGTATATTTATCTATTTCTTCACATTTAACGATATCCATGGCTTTTAAGAGGATGTCTTTTTTTATACCTCTGATACCATATAAAACAGGACAGCTTGTGTGCGGGGCTATAATCGGTTTTTCTCCATCTACGTTATTAAAGGTAAATGGAAAAGTTTTTTCATCCATTTCTATAACAGATTTTTCGTCAAGTATCCTCTTTTGTCCCCATTTCTCTTTTTTTCTATATGTTAGAAGTTCGTAGGTATATGGGGGAACTGAAGAGATACTACCCAATGCCCCTATTATCCCGTAGCCTTTTTTATATTTTCTAAATTCTCCGCCGACTTTTTCAATGATTTTTTCAGCGTATTCAACAGATACGATGTCGTAGAGTACTTTTTTGTAGTAATTATTTAAAATTTCCCTGTTTGAATTGTAACTATCCTCACTTAGAAATACTATTCCGGGGTTTGTATTTTCACATTCAAAATCAGCGTATTCTTCTACAGTTTTTATTACCGTGTTTTTTATGTATTCAATATCTTTTTCGCTTAATTTTTTTTCATCTTCGTTTATTCTTAGGCATACTCCACCATTGCCCCGTGTTTTGTATTTTACCATTGGATTCATCCTTATGAGTTTCGGAGTGTCCATTTTGTATTTTTTACCAAGTTCTTCTATTAGGAGTGCTCCAACGTAAGTGGTACAGTACCTATCCCTACTGTCTGTATCGTCGATTCCGATAAACACATTATCACCGAATTATAATCATTTATATCCTTCATAAACTATTAAACATAAAATCTGATAATTTAGAGTATTATAATGACAATAGTAGTAAATAGTTAAACAAGTTTTATTTTTCATTAACATCTATGTAAAAAAGAATTATTTGATAAATATATGGCTCCACAACATATTATACTATTACATTCAATAGTTGTTGAAAATATATATTTATTTGCACACCACTATAACTGACACTAAAAATGATTTTAAGAATCAGAGGAGAAGGTAGATTATGAAGTTTAGGTTTATTCAGAAAAAAAGAAAAGAAGAGAGTCAAAACAACCTAAGGAACTCTCGAGAAAGGTTAAAGTTAAAATTCAGAAGGCATAAAATTTACAGTTTGATAGACAGTATGCCACCGAATTTAAATAAATACGTTCTAAACCTTAAACACGGGCATTTGAATGGTACCATAAAAAAGCATCCTGAAGATTTCATTGTAGAGGAAATTACAGAAGACGGCATTGTTTTGGAAGTTGGAAAGGATATTGGATTTAAGGATGTAGAAAAATGGAACGGCTCATTTATCCAATTCACACTGGAAAAAAACAACTGGAACACAATGGATGCCATAGGGAAAATTGCAAGAGCTACTAAGTCAAGGAGAAAGAACTTCGGATTTGCAGGAACTAAAGATAAGTTTGCCATAACGACCCAGAAAGTAGGATGTTTTGGAATAAAAATGGAAGACCTAAAAAAAGTCAATATACCTGGCATTACATTGAGGGACATCCATAAAAGCAATAAAAAACTTAGAATGGGGCATTTGTGGGGAAATAGATTTACAATAAAAGTAAGAGATGTAGAATGTAGTAGGGAAGAACTTGAAAACACGTTGAAAAACATCAAGATAGAATATGTATTAAACTACTATGGAATCCAAAGGTTTGGACACTATAGGCCTATAACTCACGTTGTTGGTAAGTTCATATATCAAAGGGATTTTGAAAGTGCATTTTATACCTACTGTGGAACTCCAATAAATGAAGAAGGAATTTTAAAGGAAGCAAGAGAACTCGTTGATAATGGAGAATTTAAAAAGGCATTGGAACTATATCCTAAGAGACAGAACTACGAAAGAAGAATGTTGGAGTATTATTTAAGATACAAGGACTTTAAAAAAGCATTTAAGGCTTTACCTCCACAGCTTAACAGCATGTTTGTAAATGCCTATCAGTCCTACCTATTCAACGAAATGATAAATAAAAGATATGAATATGGCTTTGAACCTATGGAAGGAGATATTTTAAAAGATGGTGTTCCAACCGGGGTATTGTATGGATATAATACTAAATTTGCAGACGGAATTCAAGGGGAAATAGAAAAAGAAATAGCTGAAAGAGAAAATCTGGACCTAAAAAAGTTCAGAATTGAAGACTTTGGAAACTTCCAAGGTGCTAGAAGAAAATTAATAGCCAAAGTTTATGACTTCGACTGTAAAATCGATGATGATGGATATGTTTTAAAATTTAAGCTGAGAAAAGGAAATTACGCCACAGCAGTTTTAAGGGAATTCATAGAAAAGCTTGAATAAAATCCTGTGAAATATAGTTAACAGTTCATTTAAATTGCACGCCACTATAAATATGTAGTTAAGTTATATATATCAAAAAACCAAATATAATAATGGCAATTGATTTGATGATATTGCCTCTGACAGTTCTACCTACAAGGCGGCCACATTGAGTAGCTGTTGAGTTTCAATGATAATGTGGTTTTCCAAAGGTAGATACATTATATCTGTCATGGATGCCAAAAGAAAATACAAAAATTATACTTCTTAACGAAGTTAAGAAGTATCGGGTTTGGGAATCCAACACCTTTCTTAAAGGGGTTGGTAGTAGATACATTATATCTGTCATTATACTATTTAGAGCGTTAAAGCTTATACAATGCTTTTTTTAATAATATAATTTCTGTTTTATAGGGTTAGGATAACTTTTTAACTTGTTTTTCAAATAATTATAAATTATAACTGCATAAATTTGGTGTTGGCATGACCTGGATAAAAAATTATATAGATATACTCCAGTGTCCGTGTTGTAATGGGGATCTAGAGTTAAGTAATGAATTATTAAAATGCAAAAAATGCAAAAAAACCTTTAAAATAGTTGACAACATACCTATTCTACTAAAATAGGTGATTATACCCCCTTCGCTTTGCTCAGGTGATTTCATGAGATGTTTTTTAGCCATTGAACTGGACGATAGTATAAAGGATAAGCTGGAATTACTAAAGAGTAAATTCAAGTTAAAAGGAATAAAGCTGGTTGAAAAAGAAAATCTCCATATAACCATTAAATTTTTAGGAGATGTTGATGAAGAAACCTTAGAAAAAATTAAGAATTTGGATCTGGATTTTGGTATGTCTTCAAGGCCCCTAATTAGTAAAATAGAAAATATTGGGGTTTTTCCAAATGAAAACTACATAAGAGTTATTTGGGTAGGAGCTCATAATTTAGTAGAACTTTTTAAAGAAGTTGATGAAAAACTATCAAAACTGGGCTTCAAGAAAGAAAAAGAATACGTCCCCCATATAACAATTGGAAGGGTTAAGTTTGTAGAAAATAAAAAAGAACTGCAACATCGTGTAGAGAAGCATAAACATGTAGATATTGGAGAGTTGAAGATAAAAAATATATGTTTAATAAAAAGTGAGCTAACTCCTGAAGGTCCAATTTACGAGCTCATTAAAAAATGGTGAATTGATTTTAATATTATTTAATATATTCATCCCTGTACACTATGCCTTCATGACCTGTTACAATGTTTTTCCCAATGCTTTTTATCCTTCTTAAAGATGCTAATGCAATACCGGCGTCATAGTTTAATTTTGGGGGAATATTTTTTAAAATATTATTTTTTAACGGTGCTGCATCTCCAACAACTATATATTCTTTATAAATTACTGAAATACTGTCTGGAGTATGGCCTGGAGTTTTTATAATCTCAATTTCATCACCTACTGGATTCGAAAACCACCACGATTGAACAAATCCTTCGGATTTGTAGCTCACCTTCGCTTCGCTCGGTGATAGTGGTGGGCTACAAAACCTACTGGATTCGAAAACCGAAGGTTTTCGTAAACTCGAAGAGTTTTTG
>NZ_AQXV01000010.1:0-6047 GCF_000376965.1 Methanothermococcus thermolithotrophicus DSM 2095
AAAGGATTTGCAGTTGTTGCAAGTGAAATTAAATCACTGGCAGAAGAGATTGGTAAATCTGTGGATGATATTGCCAAAACCATTACAGGAATACAGGGCAAAGTTGAAAAAACTATTGATTTGGGGTTAACTGGTAAAGATGAAGTCGACAAAGGAGTTATAGCCATAGATGAGGTAAACAACGCGTTTATGAAAATTAAAGAAAGTGTAGATAAGGCCGCTGAAAAGATAAATGCAATAAAAGAAGGTGCAAAACAGGCGTCAGAGAACGTACAACAGGCATTAAATAACGTTCAAGATATTGCTTCAATATCTGAAGAGTTTGCTGCAACTGCTGAAGAACTAACCGCTAGTGCAGAAGAACAGAATAGAATCATGGATGAAATAAGCAAAGCTACCGAGGAAATAGCAAAAGTTTCAGATAGGGTGGCTAAATCAGCCAGTAGATTTAAAGTTTAATGAATTAATTATTTTTTTCTTTTTAGATTTAAAAAAGTATTTAAAATAGTATTTTATGTGTTTCGTGATTGCATCATTATCTAAATATTGGCTGTACTGAGCATTTTAATGGTAATGGTAATGGCTTATATGGACAGCCTGCAGTTTCTTCTTTTATTCTTTCAATCAACTGTTCAACTGTCATTTTTTCTTTTAATGGTTTCTTTAAGGTTGATTCTTCCCTTATTGTTATGGTTAAAATATTATTTTTAACCTCTTCATCTCCAACAACCACAACGTAAGGAACCCAATCCTTACCTGCATTTCTTATCTTCTTACCTACGCTTTCGTCTCTGTCTTCAAAGTCAGCTCTTATCCCATTTTCTCTAAGTTTTTTTGCAACTTCTAATGCATATTCCTCGTGTGAGTCAGAAACTGGTATTACTCTTACCTGTATAGGTGAAAGCCATACTGGCAACATAGGAGCTCTTCCTTTTTGCGAGTCTAAATATGCTCCCTCTAACAACCCACACATAACTCTTTCAATACTTCCAGTTGGTGAGCAGTGGAGTATTATTGGATTTATTTTTTTATCTCCGTCGTGAACAACGATTCCAAATCTTTTTGAGCTCTCAACATCTATTTGAACTGTTGGGTTTTCAATAGGTCTTCCAAAGCTGTCTATTACTGCCATGTCAACTTTTCCTACCCAGTAATGATGCCTTCCAGGTAACAATTCCAATATAACATCTTTTCCATATTTTTCTTTGTATTCCTTCGCTATTTTAAAGAACCAGTCTTTGTTTTCTTCAAAGAAATCCTTGGTATATCTGAATATAACTGAGTATGGTGTTTTTAAATCGTCCCCAGTTTTTAAACACATCCAGAACTGATTTTCGAATTCATCTATGGCCTGCTTAATATCCATACATACGGTATGCATATCAGGCATTGTAAAGCATCTTAATCTCTTTAAACCTACCAATTCCCCTCTTTGTTCGTATCTGAAGCTGTAAGTTGAAAGTTCATAGAGTTTTAACGGCAAGTGTTTTGGTAATAGGTACATGTCCTTTTTCATCATGAACTGACCAAAGCATGCCGCAAATCTTAACATTAAATCTTTGTTTCCTTGTTTGAATCTGTACTGTCTTTCTCCAAACTTATCCGCATGTTCTTTTATTGCATTGTTTCCTAAATCATACATTACTGGAGTTTCGACAGCCATAGCTCCATTTTCCACAACTAAATTATAAACGTATTCTGACAATAAGTCCCTTATCAATTTACCTTTTGGATACCATCTGAAGTGACCTGCATCTGAGCTCGGCTCATAGTCACAGATTTCTTTTTCTTTTATATATTTAACATGAGGAGGTTCTGACTCTTTGTTTTCGTTTTTTTCTTCTTTGATTCCAAGTTCGTGTTTTGCCAAAGCTTTTAATTCTTCGTCTTCAATAACATCTATATTTTCTTCGGTTAATTCTATCATTTCCTTTGTATCTGGTTTTAATAGGTAGAATTGAGTTTTTGAAGAAGTTTTTTCTTTATCTTCTTTTTCTTCCCTAGGGGTTATTTTTCTTGAGAGCTCACTTAATGGGTGACCTTTACAACTTATTTTAAATGCCTTATACCATCCAAACGGAGCTCTTAGTACATCAAAACCTTTATTGACTAATTCAGCTTCAATGCCTTTTAAAACTTCTTTTGCAACTTCTGGAGAAGATAACTCATTGGACAAATGAGCGTATGGATAGACCACTACATTTTTTACCTTTAAGGTTTCGGTGGTTTTTATTATCTCGTCCACGGCACTTTTGATTATTCCTTCAGGATTATCTTCATCTTCCTTTTCAACTGCTATGAATACAGTTAAACATTCATCCATTTTTCCAGCTAATACTTCGGTATCTTCTGCTATTTTGGTTTTCTTTTTTGCTTCAAATTCTAGATAATCAGAGTGTATCAATAAGGTTTTCATTATTATCCCTCAAATTTTTAAGTTTTATAGGTTTATTAACAAATTTAATTTAACTTTGAGATAGCTTATTTATAGTCGTTCTACGAAGGTGTTATAATATTTATTAAATTAATTTTACCTGTTTAACAAATATCTAATCAAATTTAAAGTATATTGAGTGATATATAATTGCAGAACGACTATATAGTGGTGTGCAATTTTATTTAAACTAATGTTTAATTTTATAAATAAAAAAAACAAAAATAATATTTAAATCTTTATTTTATAATTATCCTAAAAAAGGTGGTCGTTCTGCGAATGAGTGGTATAAAATTTTATTAAATTTAATTAGATTGTTTAACACCAATTTAATTTAAATTAAATGAAGTATGTTAGATATTATTTATTGCAGAACGACTATAATGTGGGAATATGGGACAATTAACATTAAAAGATGCGGTATTTTTGACAATAACTTCCATTATCGGAGGGGGTATATTCGTACTTTCCCCTTTAACATACTTAATTGCAGGAAAATCTGCAATATATGGGTGGATTTTACTCTTAATAATAAGTATGATTTTAGTCCTACCCTTTGCCTATACTACGACTAAAATAAGCAAAAGTGGGGGACCGTATAAGTATATAATGAGAATGTTCGGGAAACGGACTGGAGTGGCATTTGCCTATACGTTATGGCTTGCGGGAATGGTGGCTATCTCAGCGGTAGTATCATTTTTTGGTGTAATATTTAATGTTTATTTTAGTTTTAAGTATGTGGAGGTTATATTGGTTGTATTCTTAACTTCTCTTATAATAAATGGAATCAATGTAGTAGGAAACTTTATTAGAACTTTTGGAGTTTTAACAATTATGACATTATTATTTATTGTATTTTCAAATAAAATTGACCCATCAGTCTTTAATGTAGAATTTGACTTATTTAAGGTTATGACAGCGAGTTATTTCGGGTTATGGACTATGACCGGTTGGGAAGCAATAACTATTCCATCAGAGGCATTTAAAAATCCAGAAAAGGACATATATTATGGATTAATTATCGGGACATTTATTATTGGAATTTTGTATCTTCTATATTCACTTGTTGTTGTTTCTTCAAATATGACATTTGCTAAATTGGATGATATTATAGAGGTATTAATTGGAAATAACCTTATTGTATGGGTTAGTATGTTGTTTATAATCGGCGGTTGTGTATTTAGTTGGTTATTTTCTTTAGGCTGGATGCCTTATGCACTGTCCCACGATAATCTACTTATTCCAAAGTTGAATACATTTACCAAATTAAAAAAAGGAGTTCCGATAAATGGAGTTCTGTTGAATTCACTTGTTATAGTAACTCTCTCAGTATATCCTTCAAAGACATTAGTAGATTTTGCAATGTTTTTAACCCTAATATCGTACTTTGTGTTATATCTCGCTGTTTTTAAAGAGGATGAGCTAAAATTAAAAATAAAAATTATGTCATTATTGGCGGCGGTAATTACCCTATTAATTGTAATATTTAGGATTTATTTGGTGTTTAAATAAGCTGGTATATAACTTTAATTAAAAGATAAATGCCCATGTATAGATATTAAAGGAAATAAGTTCATATTGTTAGTATTGTAAAAATTAATGTACTATTAAAAATGTTAAACATTCGCAGAACTATAGTCTTGAATTATCAACGAATAAAACACCATATAACATTATGTTAATTATGTTAAAAATCATTAAAAGTAATCGGTGAAATTATGATTTGTATTGGATTGGAAGGAACTGCGGAAAAAACAGGGGTTGGTATTGTTACTTCTGATGGGGAAGTCCTATTCAACAAAACAATAATATACTCTCCACCAAAACAGGGGATACATCCAAGGGAGGCTGCAGATCATCATGCCGAGACATTTCCAAAGCTTATAAAAGAGGCTTTTGAAGTTGTTGATAAAGATGAGATTGATTTAGTTGCATTCTCTCAAGGTCCGGGGTTGGGTCCAAGTTTGAGGGTGACTGCAACAGCTGCAAGAGCTCTTTCACTATCTTTAAAAAAACCAATAATTGGAGTAAATCATTGTGTGGGGCATATTGAAATTGGTAAATTAACCACAGATGTAGAAGATCCACTCACACTGTACGTTAGTGGAGGGAACACTCAAATATTGGCATACGTAGGGGAAAAATACAGGGTTTTTGGAGAAACACTTGATATAGCCATTGGAAATTGCCTTGACCAGTTTGCAAGAAATTGTAATCTTCCACACCCTGGAGGAGTTTACGTTGAAAAACTTGCAAAAAATGGGGAAAAACTACTTAAATTGCCATATACGGTTAAAGGGATGGATATCTCATTTTCAGGGCTTTTAACCTCTGCACTAAAAAAGTACGAAGCTGGGGAAAAACTTGAAGATGTATGCTTTTCACTTCAGGAAACCGCCTTTTCCATGTTAACTGAGATAACAGAAAGAGCTCTTGCACATACCAACAAACCAGAAGTTATGCTTGTTGGAGGAGTTGCGGCAAACATTAGACTTAGAGAGATGCTTAGTATAATGTGCAAAGAACAGAACGTAGATTTTTACGTCCCTGAAAAACAGTTTTGCGGAGATAATGGTGCCATGATAGCTTGGCTCGGGATTTTGCAGCATATAAATGGAAAAATCATGGACATAAGTGAAACCAGACCAATATCAAATTATAGGGCAGATATGGTGGAAGTTAACTGGATTAAAAATAATAATAGCTCAAATCGAAAAAGAGAAATTCCCGAACATTTAGTTGGAAAAGGAGCTGAAGCAGACCTTAAAAAAGGATGTTATTTGGACTGGGAAATCGTAACCAAGGAAAGAATAAAAAAGAGTTATAGAATTGATGAGCTCGATGAATTGATAAGGACCAGAAGGACAGTTAAGGAGGCAAGATTTTTATCTACAATTAAAGACTTTGGAATCCCCTGCCCATACGTATTTGACGTTGATAGGGAAAAAAAGAGACTTATGATGAGTTACATTCATGGAAAGCTTGCAAAAGAAATTATTGAAGAGGGAAACTTGGATTGCTGTTATAAAATTGGTTGGATCGTAGGACAACTTCACAAAAACGGCATAATACATAATGACTTGACAACCTCAAATTTTATAGTTGATGACAACAACGTATATGTTATAGACTTTGGATTGGGAAAATTCTCTGACCTTGTTGAAGATAAAGCCGTAGATATGATTGTCTTGAAAAAGTCCATTTTAAGCATACACTATAAAAGGTTCAATGAGATATGGGATAGAATAATTGAAGGCTATAAAAATTATGAAAAATGGGAGGAGGTTATTGAAGAGATGAACGATGTGGAAAAAAGAGCAAGATACTTATAAGATGGTGAAATTATGGATCTTAATCTATTACTTTATTCTTTTACATCTCTATTTATTATTATGGACCCAGTTGGACTGGCCCCCATATTTTATGTTTTAACTGGAAATTATCCTGAAGAACGAAAGAAAAGAATAATACACAAAACATTAATAGTGGTCCTAACGACTTTACTAACATTCGCCTTTTTTGGGACATGGATATTTAAGTTCTTTGGCATTACTATAAATTCATTTAAATTAGCCGGCGGGTTGTTGCTTTTAAAAATAGCTTGGGACATGCT
>NZ_AQXV01000011.1:0-7771 GCF_000376965.1 Methanothermococcus thermolithotrophicus DSM 2095
AGCACTGGCAGATGCCTATTACATTGGTAAGGTTATTTATCCTAATAAATTTGAGGATATTAATCCAGAGCAGAAAGCAGACGAAATATATACATTCCTTGTAGGAAAACCAGTTTATAATGCAATGAAAGAGAAATTAGGAGGATTTGGAAAATTGGAATTTAATAATTAACTATTCTATTTTTATTTTTCTTTCCGGTGATGAAAATGACTCTTTTAAAATGCCCTGGTGAAAGTCCAGAAAAGGTATTAAAACTTTTTGATGAAATTTATTCAAAAACAAGAATTTTTTATTTATTAAAAACTGCATTAGATTTGAATTTATTTGATTATTTAAATGATTTTAAAAGTGCGGAAGAATTGGCAGATATGTTAAATACAAATTTAACTTTAACCAAATATATGTTGAGAATATTCACTGAGCTCGGAATTCTCGAATCTCGTGTTGAAATGAATAGTAATAGTAGTAATATTACTAATAATATTATCTATCGAAATACGAACATAACCAATACATATTTAAAAAAAGATTCAGAGTTCAGTATAATTAATCCAATATCATACTACTTCGAAAATATCAAAAATTGGGAAAATTTAATTGATATTTTAAAAAATAAAGATAATTTTTCCAACACTGATACTAATAACTTTTTTCCAGAAGTTGTTAAAAGAATGGCTGATGAATGCAAATGCTGGGAATTACAGAAGGTTCTATATTACATTTCCAAATATGAAGAGTTTAAAAATGCCAAAAAACTTCTTGATTTAGCTGGAGGACATGGGTTGTATGCAATTGGATTTAGCATGTTAAATAAAAACCTAAAATGCCGTGTTTTTGATTTACCAAATGTTGTTGAAGAAACAAAAAAATTCATTGAAAAATATAATGCAAAAAACATCTCAACAATTGCAGGAGATTTTTATAAGGATGATATTGGAAATGACTATGATATAATCTTTACCTCTTATAATCCCGGAGGAAAAAATCCCAATATAGCAAAAAAAGTTTATAATGCCCTAAATAATGGTGGATTATTCATAAATAAGCAGTTTTTTCCAGAAAAGGAAGAACATATTGAGGACTATTTAAACAATATGGAATGGAACTTTTCCAAACCTGCAGGACTTGAAAAGAGTAGATTAAGATTTACATTTAAGGGGGATTTGAATTTTGATGATTATTTGAAATACTTAGAAAATTTGGGCTTTAAAATTTTAGAAGTTGTAGATATTCCAGAACTTTTAGGATTTAAGAACAATTCACCAGCAAAAATGATTGTTGCTAAAAAACTTTAAATTAATGTATGCTTAACCATAAATTTTATGGATTATCATAAATAATAAATCCTTATATAATAAAGTTTAAATATAAAGAAAGGAAAAGTTATCACTGTAAATTATGAGGGCGGAATATGATATTCGAGAAAAGTAAATAATACATCATAAATTGGATAGTCAAAAAAAATAAAATAGATAATATCAAATGATTACTTGTGAACTACTCCGACCTTACGGACGGAGCTTCCTGCTTCCGACCCGTAGTCTCCACAGGCGTCACTTCGGACTGTCCCAGCCCTAGGCTACCTTTTCTTTTCGGTAGCAATAAATATTGTGAGAATAGTTATATAAATAATTTTCGGCTTTCATCTTCTCCCTTACGGAAGGGGACTTCTCGCCGAAACAAGTTAAAATTTTGACATATATTTAACAAAGTGGGGTGTAAAAAAATGGGAGATGATTCTTACACTATAACATGGAAAGTTGCTTTATTTTATTATGCAGGAGCCCTTACGCCTACAAGTCAAATACCAGATTTTATCAATGAATTTAACGGGGTTGTAATATTAACCAATGATGAAGGGGAATCTGCAAATAAAGATGCACTCATAGATATAGTTGAAAGATTTTGGGAATATAAACCTGGGTATCAAATAATAGTTGAAGTTCCGAATCCTTCTGGGACTTGCACCTATGAGGAAATGAAAAGCTGGATTGACAAAATAGAAGAAAGAGTAGCAGACAAAGTTGGAGGCTATTATTTTGTTCCTGAAGGAGCCTGGACTATGCTGAATGCATCTGGGTGTATAGATAATGTGAAAAAAGCTGTGAATTATGTTAAAAATACATTAAATAAATTTGCCATATGGATACCTGTTGGAGATATTAGTAATATTGAAGGAAGTTTTAATAATATGGATTTATGTCAAAATCTAATAGGTTTTACAAATATAGCTCCACAACCTCATTATTATATGACAAAAGATTCTGAAATGGATTTTAACAAATTGATTGAATTTATGCAAGAGTGTAAAAATAGAGGTTGGGGCGTAGAGTTTGAATGCGATAAAACAGTGTTAGGAAATATTGAAAACTGCGGATGTAAATATAAAAATATATGCATTAGAAGAGCGGCTAATTATTATTGTGCATTGAATAAAGTTGGAAATGTTAAGTATATTTATCACTACTTTAGTAACGATATAGAATGTTATAGGATGGTAAAAAGACACTACGAAGAACATCCATGTCCAAACGATGGATATTCGACATGTTAATTTTTATTTTAAGTTTTTTTAGGTGATAAATTGAAAAAATTTATCCTCTTTTTGGTTTTATTTGTATTTCTTAATCCGCTATTTGCAGAGGAAACTATAAAATACAATATATTATTCGAGGGCATGGCTACAAATGGAACAGATGCAATGATTAGTGTTTATGATAAATCCCACTTAAAAATGTATGAAATACTATACGATGGAAAAGGGTTTAAACTAATTTCAGAATTTCCAATAAATAAATCTGAATTAAATGATTCAAAGATAAACTTCAAACCTAAGAATTGGAATTATTATAGTTATTTTACACATCCCGTTGTAGTTGGTTATTTTAAAGGAAAATGGATTTTTTACAATCCAGAAATGTTAGGGTTCTTTGATGGAAAAAACTTCACTACAACAGTAAGTGGTTACTATTCAGGATGCTCAACGGCAGAAATAGATAAATTTGTTACCGATAACAAAAACACCGTAATTATTAAGTGGAGGGGTTCAACAACATCATGTAATGGAGAGTGGTTTGTTTTATATCATAATTTTACAGATATTAAAAATGTAAAAAGTCAAACTCTGCCAAATCATACAAACGATGTGATATATAATCCCTACGATAATGATTGGTATATTATTACAGAAAAATCTGCCTTTATTTATAAAAATAATAGTTTATATAATTTATTTACCTTTCCAAATAATTTAACAGAGCAATGCATAGCACCAATCGGTTATAAAAAGCTATTAATTTCATTATATTCAAAAGATGGTTATTGTGGATTATACCTATACAATAATGGAAATTTAACAGAAATTCTTAATAAACCAATTTATACAATGGATTATGGTGGTAATGAAGTTTTATTAATATCTACAAAAATCCTGAGCTCACCTAATAGATGCTGCATAGTTGATTATCCAATAAGCGGATGCTATCTATATAAAAATGGAAAAATAGAAAATCTTCCAGATTTAGAAGTTAAAAGAGTTGATTATATTACTTATGTGGATAAAGATAGGTATTGGTTATTAGCGGGGGTTAATAAAGAATCTGCAAAATTAGTTAAATTCAATGGAAATTATATGGAAGATTTAACTCAGCAATTGGTTAATATTATAAATGGAAATAATAATATGAAAAATGAAACCAATAGTGGTTTATATTATTATCTCTATGGATTAATACTTTTAATTATAATTTTGATTTTAGCTAATATGGGAAAAAAATCATAATTCTCTTATTTTCTTTCTCTATGGTTTTTACTACCTTAAGAGTAGCAGAGAAATTATAAAACCGCAGGTTTTCTTTATTTTGAAAATAGGTAGATTTTTAGAAATCTTTGATTTTCTTTATCAAGAGTGAAACGAGTTGGATTAAAAATCTTTTATTTCCCATCGGTCAAATCAAAAAGATTTGTAGGGACCAGCAAGACTTATAATCCATATTTGAGGCCCATAAAAACTAGAGGTTCGTCGAAAAGTGAATTTAGGAAATCCCCGATACTCTTAAAATTATTTGGTGTATGGATATGTCATTTGAAGAAAATCTTTGGAATTTAGTTAAGAACAATAAATGCAACACTTTGTTGTATTCACACGGTATGAAAAATAGAGTATTGCTAAGTTATTTATTAAAGTTTAGGGAAGAATATGATTTTGATTTTGAGGCAGTAACTTTTATTTCAGATAGAAGCCCAAAATGGATTAAAGATGAGATAATATGGATTATGAAAGCAAATAGTGTCAAACATAGATTTATTGAATGTGGGGAGTGCGGGACAAAGTTAGAGAATGAGACACATAATTATCGTAGTGGTTGTGTAGTCTGGGACAATATTAAACACTCTAATAGTGGGGTTGTAGCATCATCAATGGAGGAGTATATTAAAGATAGAGATAGATTCTTAATGTGGTGTAAAAATTACAATTTATTCCCACCATTTATCCACTTAAATATATCAAAAACTGAGCTCGCTGAAGAGTATGAAAAATTAAATAAAAACCTAATTTCAAGTTGTTATCATGCTTGTGTATTTTGCCCAATATTGTATAAACTGGGAAAGGGACCGATATATTTTAAAGGTTTCTATGAGAAAAAAGTTTTAATGGATAAAGAAAGAAAAGAGCATGTTTTGAATGAATTTTATAATGATATAAAAGAGTATGACATTGGAAGAATAGTTAATCTAGTTAAGATTTATCATAACAAATATATAAGGAAGTTGGATGAGTTGTATGTTGATTATGTAAAGAGTAAAGATGTTGGAGTGTATGATAGATTACTGGATAAATGCAAAGAATGCTTGCAGGTAAAATAATGGAGTGGTTCTTACATTTCTCCAAAAAACCTAATATGTATAGAGATTATGATATTTTGAATATGTCAAGAACAGATTGAAAAATAGAATGAGGTAATATATATGAAAGTAAAAGTATAAAAAAAGCGATTTTACTATAATAAACATTGGAAGAGAACTCTACATAACTCTCAAAATTAATTATTTTTCAAACACAAAAATCTCTGCAAAGTTCAGAAGTTTAGCTTAATAATTAATAAATTTACAAAAAGTTTATAGTTTTCATAATAATTATTTTGGTTAATGTAATATTTTATATATAAGATAACAATACAAATATTATTATATTCCATAACAACCTCAAATCTCAATATTTTTAATAATAAAATAAAAACCTAAAATGCCGTGTTTTTGATTTACCAAATGTCATTGAAGAAACAAAAAAATTCATTGAAAAATACAATGCAAAAAATGTTTCTACAATTGCAGGGAATTTTTATAATGACGATATTGGGGTGGGTTATGATATAATATTTACATCATACAACCCAGGAGGGAAAAACCCAAAAATAGCAAAAAAAGTCTATAATGCCCTAAATAATGGTGGATTATTTATAAATAAGCAGTTCTTTCCAGAAAAGGAAGAATGTATTGAAGATTGTTTAAACAATATGGAATGGAACTTCTCCAAACCAAAAGGGCTTGAAAAAGAGAAAGTAAGATTTACATTTAAAGAGGATTTAAACTTGGATAGTTATTTAAAATATTTAAAATATTTAGGATTTGAGATTTTAGAAGTTGCCGATATTCCAGAACTTTTAGGATTTAAGAACAATTCACCAGCAAAAATGATTGTTGCTAAAAAATCTTCAAAATAACACTGTGATAATATGGATATTCCACAAAAATATAAACAATATACTGAAAAGAAGATATCTTTTGGGATTATATTATTAATAATCTTATTTTTAAGTGCAGTATATGCCCTGTGTGTTGGAGATTACAGATTAACTGTCAATCAGGTTGTAGATGCTTTAATAGGTAATGGAACAGGTAATGCGGAGTTAGTTATTTGGAATATGAGATTACCAAGGGTTTTTGCTGCAATAATTGCAGGGATGTCTTTGGCAGTTGCTGGGGCAGTTATGCAGTGTATTTTAAAGAATCCCCTTGCAAGTCCATTTACAATGGGAATTTCCCACGGGGCAATGTTCGGTGCTTCACTTGCAATAATACTTTTCAGTGCAGGGGGAGCGGAAAGCACAGGTCGAATATTTGTAAATAATCCATACTCCATTACTATTTTTGCATTTCTCGGTGCATTAATTGGAGTTTTTGTTATACTACTACTTGCAAAGCTAAGGGGACTGTCCCCTGAGGCCATGATTTTGGCTGGGGTAGCTATGAGCTCACTATTCACAGCATCCACAATGTTGATTCAATACTTCGCCGATGACTTACAGCTTGCGGCAATGGTATATTGGACATTTGGAGACTTGGGAAGACCACTATGGGATGAAATATACATTATGGTTGCAATTATGATTCCTGCATTGTTGTATTTCATATACAGGCGGTGGGACTACAACGCATTGGAGGCCGGGGAAGAAACTGCAAAATCATTGGGAGTTAATACTGAAAGAACTAGATTAATAGGAATGTTTATAGCTTCACTATTAACAGCTGTAAATGTGGCATTCTTAGGAATAATTGGATTCATAGGGCTTATATGTCCCCACATTGTGAGGATATTTATTGGTGGAGATTATAGATTTTTAATTCCAATATCTGCCCTATTTGGTGCGGTGTTGCTTTTAATAGCCGATACCATTGCACGAACAATAATATCTCCAATAGTATTACCTGTTGGAATACTAACATCATTTATGGGAGCTCCGATGTTTTTGTATCTGATTATAAGGATGTATAAAAGGTAAAAAAATAACAAATGAAAAGTGGTAATTATGATTCTCTCAGTTGATGGCGTTGAATTTTCATATAAAAGTAAAAAAATACTGGAAAATGTGAAATTTGAAGTAAATAGAGGGGATGTTGTTTCCATTCTTGGAGTTAATGGAGCTGGGAAATCAACACTAATAAAATGTATAAATAAAATTTTAAAACCAAAGGTTGGAACCATATTGATTGATAATCACGACGTCAGCAAACTGAATAACATGGAACTTGCAAGGAAAATGGGATATGTTCCACAGCGGGCAGATGGAAACTACATGACTGTATTTGATGCTGTGCTTTTGGGAAGAAAACCGCATATAAAATGGGAAGTGTCAGAAAGGGATATCGAACTAACTCACAAAATTTTAAAACTTATGAATTTAGAAGATTATGCTTTAAGATACACAAATGAATTAAGCGGCGGTGAGCTCCAAAAGGTGATAATTGCAAGAGCTCTTGTTCAAGAACCCCAGGTGCTTTTGTTGGATGAACCAACAAACAATCTTGATTTAAAAAATCAATTGGAAGCCATGAAAATTGTAAGAGACATATCAAAATCCAAAAATATTGCTTCAATTATTGTTATGCATGATTTGAATCTTGCTTTAAGGTATTCTGATAAGTTTATAATGCTGAAAGACGGGAAGATTTTTGCTGAGGGGGAGCGGGATATAATAAACCCACATAACATAAGGGAAGTTTATGGCGTTGATGTCCATGTTGAAGAGTTTAATGGAATTCCCCTGGTAGTTCCAATAAGAGACTAAAAATAATTTATAATCGTTCTGCAATTTTATAGTATCGGACATAACAAACTTAACACTACCAGTCATAAAGCTGACTAAAATATACTTCTCGACAAAAACCTTTGGTTTAGTTGAATAATCTACGATTATTCAACTTCCCCGCAACTATGTTGCGGTGGATTGTGAGTCTCGACAAAAATTCTTCGAATTTTTGTGAGTCAGC
>NZ_AQXV01000012.1:0-7978 GCF_000376965.1 Methanothermococcus thermolithotrophicus DSM 2095
TTGTATATTAAAATAAATTAGTAAGTAATACTTTTTTCAGGGTCAAACTGGTAAATTTTGCAACTCCGAAACCCACTATTCCAATAGGTAGAGTAGTGGGGAATAAGGATTATGAACCACTATCCTACCGTACTTATTTTGTACTTTTTACGCCCATGTTTTAACAAAAGAAGTTTTAAAAACATTGTATGGAAACATATGTGACATTAAAGAGAATGAAGAGGGGTTCAAAATGATAACACCAAATATGCAAAAAATTTCTTAAATTTATGCACATAAAATAGTTTCATGATATCACCTGAATATCTCCCTTCTTAAAATATAAAAAATAAGTGTTGATAATTCGATGATATTAGTTTGACATTTTTTTATTTAATTTTTTTTTCCACGAATGAAAAGCTTAAATCAATTAATATGGCTAATATTATCGCAGGTATTGAACCATATAAAACCTTTTCCATGTTAAAACTTGCTAGACCTTCAAATACAAGCGTTCCTAACCCGCCAGAACCAATTATTGCTGTAAGGATTGCTATTGAGTTAGCTAAGACTGCTGCAAATTTAATGCCTGCAAACATTGCAGGATAAGCATGCGGGAATCTCACATACTTTATTACTTCCCATTCCGTAAGTCCTATACCGTTTGCAGCATCAATTATAGAATTATCAACCTCACTAAGTCCCACATAAGTGTTTTTAACTATTGGTAGCAGAGCTCTTAGAAATATTGCAAATATTGCAGGAGTAAATCCGATTCCTAAAAGTGGAACAGTGATAGCAACAACTGCAAAGCTTGGAATTGCTTGAACAAGGTTTGCAAATCCTATTATAAGGGGTGCTAACTTTTCACTCTTTAATGAAATTACTGCTAAGAATATTCCAACGGTTATGCTAATAAATAAAGACGCATAAGTCAAAATTACATGTTCCCCAAATGCAGATAATATTTTTTCAATCGGCACCATGATAGCGCCCCCTTAAATATTTTTCCAAAACTGCCGCAAATCCATCAAGAATTAAAGCCAAAATACCAACCCATAAACCAGCTACAAGAATAATATCCTTATCATACATATGTATTCCAGTTTGTATCGGAGCTCCTAAACCACCTGCGGCTATAATTCCTCCTAATGTGATAACTCCCATTGTAAATACAACGGCTATCCTAACACCTGCTGCTATAAGTGGAAGGGAGAGTGGGAACCTTATTTTTAATAATATATCTCTCTCCCTCATACCCATAGCCTCTGCTACATCTATATAACTTTTATCAACAGTTATAAGTCCTACATAAGTGTTTCTTGCAATTGGAAGTATTGAGTAGAGAACAGATGCGGCAATAGTTGGCTCTTCACCTATTCCTAAAATTGGGATAAATAAGACAAGTAGAGCGAGGGTTGGAATTACCTCAATTATATTTAATACATTCAGTGTAATTGTTGCAAGTTTTTGGTGTCTATACAAACAAAAACCAACTGTTATGCCAATTAATATTGAAAGAATTAACGATATCCCAAACATCCTTAAATGTTCAATAGTTCTTAAAGTTAGATTTTGGGTTTCCCAAATCACAAAAATATCCATTTCTCTCCCTCATAACAACTTCAAAAGAATATCATTGGCTAATAGTATTCCCGCAGGTCTTTCATTTTTTTCATTGATAACAATTCCAAAAGATGCCTTTTTAGCTTTCATCTCTGATAAAACAGAAGCAAGGAAATCATTAGGGGAGAATACCAATGGTTTGTCAATAGAATTAGTAATGTCATTGAACTTGAAAAAATTTTTAAACTCTAAAATACCGAGTAATACTCCATTATTCACAATAACGGCAAGTTCTATGCCTCTCTTGTTCATAATTTTTATTATTGTATCCTTTTCCATATCATTTACATTGTTAATCTCAATAAGATATGGGTCAATGTCAATCATTACATCTTTAACTTTCAGTGTGTTAAGATGCTTAAACTTCTTATCTGCATCCACAAGCTTTTCAACAAATTCATTAGCTGGATTTAATAGGAGCTCCTCTGGATATCCAACTTGAATTATTTTTCCATTATTTATTACAGCAATTCTGTCCCCAAGTTTGAATGCCTCTTCAATATCATGCGTTACAAAAACTATGGTCTTTTTTAAGGATTTTTTAATTTTTAAGAACTCGTCCTGCAACTGTTTTCTCAGAATTGGGTCCAATGCTCCAAAAGGTTCATCCATAAGTAAAAGAGGGGGGTCCAAAGCAAGAGCTCTTGCTAATCCAACTCGTTGCTGCTGCCCTCCGCTTAACTGATGAGGATATCTATCTGCAAATTTCTCTGGCAAAGCTACCAAATCCAATACTTTATTGACTCTATTTTCAATTTCTTCTTTACTGTATTTTTCTAACTTTAAAAGAAGTGATATGTTTTCTTTGACAGTCATGTGGGGGAATAATCCAATCTGTTGTATTACATATCCTATGCTTCTTCTAAGTTTAACCTCATCAAAATCTTTTACATTCTGTCTGTTTATAAATACTTGACCTTCATCCGGCTCTACAATCCTATTTATCATTTTAAGAATAGTTGTTTTTCCTGAGCCACTTGGACCGATTAAAATTATGAGCTCTCCACCAAAAATTTCAAGGCTAACATTATCAACTGCTGTAAATTTTCCATAGTGTTTTGTAACATTGTTAAGTGCTATGCTATCTATATCATCAAGTAGCATTTTAATCACCAAAAAAAAGAAAGAAGAATTAAAAAAATTATTATTATTTAATTAATCCTTTTTTTGTTAAAAATTCTCTTGCTATTTTATCTGCATCTTTTTTCTCAACATCGTATTGGTAGTTTAATGCTCTCATTGTGTCTGTATCTAACACGCCATTGAGTTTTTTAAGAACATTCACAACATCTGGATGTTTGTCAGTGAAGTCCTTGTTCATTATGATTATGGCATCGTAAGGTGGTAGTGCTCCTTTATCATCTTCGAGAATCTTTAAGTTAAACAGATCAACTCTTGAATCTGTTGTATATGCTGAGATTGAATCTACCTCATCATTTTTTATTGCTTCATACATAAGTGTTGGTTCCATCTGTTTTACATTTCCAAATGTGAAGCCATAAACTTCTTTTATTCTTGGTAATCCATCTGGTCTTGTGGCAAACTCTATATCTGTTCCAAGTGTCATATCTGGAGCGTAAGGTGCCAAATCACTTAATTTTTTTAAGTTATGTTTTTCAGCAAGATCTTTTTTAACTGCTATGGCATAATCGTCTCTAAATCCAAGTTTTGCAACTGTTATAATATTATCTTTCTTTAACATTTCCTCAGCACTTTTATCGTATATGTAATCTGGATTCCATTCTTTTGGGGGGTCTAATTTTAGAATTTCATTATATGCTGTTCCGGTATATTCTACATAAGCATGTATTTGACCTTTTTTAAGGGCTTCATAGTTAATCATCGTTCCTCCAAGCCCTTCTTTCACTTCGGCTTTATAACCATTTTCTTCAAGGAGGATTGCCATCATATGGGCTACAATATATTGCTCGTTGAAAGGTTTAGAACCAATGACAATTGTGGTAGTTTCTTCTTTTTGTGTCGTGCATCCACAAAGCACCGTAATAACAAGTATGGCGCCCATAACTAATGCCAATATCTTTTTCATACGCTCACCTCTCTACTAATGCTTTAAAAAATTATGTTAATAATATTTAAGATTAACTTAATAAATTTTCTAATACATTTGTGTATTATTGATGTATTAATTAACAATAAATTAATAGAAAAAAATAGAATATAAGTCAATGAATTTATTTGAACAATGATTTAATAAAGAGCAACATATTATAAAATCTAATAAGGTGAGCTCATGAAAGATGAATTGGTAGTATATAGTTGTGGGGGTCCAACTGAGGCACTTCAGAAGGTAAATCATGTTTTTGAGAAAATGTATGATTGTAGGGTAAGATTTACTGGAAAGTCGTCCCCAATTTTAAAAGATGAATTATTAAATGGAGCTTATGCTGATGTTTTTCTTCCAAGGGGTGTTATGTATTCTAAACTATTATCTAAGAGTGGATTAATAGAAGATGGGTATAATGTTTATCAATTTACTCAGTGGGTTATAGCAACACAGCTGGGGAATCCTAAGAATATAAATGGATTGGAGGATTTATTAAGAGATTATGTTATTGTATATACTTCTTCAAAAGCTACAATATCAGAAATCATTGCTTTACCGTATATTGGGGATTTAATTAAAAGAATATATGATAGGAGCGCTAAGGATTTTGATTGTTATAGAAAAATGTTAAAATCTGTTGTTAATGGGGATTGTGATGCTGTTATTGTAGAAAAAAGATGCACGACTTTGAAGGGTATTGATGGGAACATTGATATTATTGAAATTCCTGCTAAATATGTGGAAAGAGAAACAGGATTTTTCACTATTGGAGTTATGGAAAACTCAGAAAATAAGGACTTGGCTTATAGGTATAAAGAATTTGTATTGTCATATACTGGACAGAAAATTTTAGAAAAAAATGGTTTTATACCAATCAACTCTAAAAAAGGAAGGGAAATATTGTATGAATGCTATCCTGAGCATGCAAGTATTACTCCAATAAAATCAAATTGTAATATTTAAGTGATATAGTTACATACATGGAAACTCTTCTAAATAAAGTTCAGTAGCTTCTTTTAAATTTTCCAGTGCTTCTTTGATTGAAGCTCTTGACTATGGTTCCTATTTCCAAACATTTTGTGATGCATGTGTTCTCTTCTTTATATATGGTGTTTAGAATCATATCATCACTTATTTTACTTTTTAATGTGATTAACCTTGTGTTGTGTAATAGTATAAAGTTTAGTTTCGATTATCTGATTGAATGAGCGAAGAGGATGCAGTTATAATTCCTTTAAAAATTCTTGTTGAATAACTATAATAAAAAAAGTTAAAAACTTACTAAATGCATTTAAATGCTCTAAAAATACTGATGTGGAAAACTTCTTAAAAAATTCTTCCATATTATTTGAATAAAAATCGCTTCGTGATTTTTATAACTCACCTTCACTTCGTTCAGGTGATTGAATAAAAAAACAAAAACAGGACATACTTAGTTATTAAAAAGGGAACTACTAATATTTTAGGCTATTTCACTTTAACACTATCATTTTAAAAATTGTTGAAGAGGTTTCAAAGAAGACGTTGAAAAGATTAGATGGACTTTCAAAAGATAAAAGAGAATTTCCCATTTATATAATTGGACAGTTGGAGAAAAATGATCTATTTTGGAATAAGATTATGGAAGGTATTTGTTGGAAAGTGCTATTTCTAATATTCATGATGCTTATGAGGTTATTGGTGGAAGGACTGTTTTAATTGAGGCATTAAATAACGAAAAACTTATTAAATTCTGTACTAAGATGGTTTTAAATATCTTCAAAAAAGACTGGATATTAAAGAAGATAGTCATATGGAGAAAAAATTAAAAATGAATATATTCAACTTGTTAAAACATTATAACCCAATGCGCTGGGCTATCCTATTTTAAAAGCGTCTTATATTAATAAATCGTTGGCGTAGATGGAATTATAGTTATATCTCATGCTTTTTTACTTATGATTTTGATTTTTGTGTATATGGGGCGTGTTCAAATTTAGCTTTTAATTGCATTTTTGATTTTCTCGGCATATGTTTTTATAGTATTTATATGTTATTTTTTGGGAGTATTTAAAAGGTATAGTTTCGAACCAAACTCCAACATCAGTAAAAAAATACCAAACCAAAGGTGAAAAAATGAAAACCTGGGACTGGACCCACAACACCACAAACCAAACAAACACACAAAAAACAACAGGAACATGGGACAAAGGACTAAACTACGAAACAACCTACAAAATGCTGAAAAGTGAATTAGACGAGCTCCGGCGCAAACCATTCCTATACAAAAAACAAAAGAAAAAATACGCCTACCTATTAACCTTTCTACTACAATTACGGAACGGATGCAGAATATGGGAGGCAATCACAGGAATGATAACCCTATGCATAAATTTAGACGAAATCAACTGGAACGATAGAGTAATTGTTAAAGTAAGAACACAAAAAAGAAAAGACGGAGAACTAAGAGACCTAATCCTACCAAAATGCGTAAATAAAAACGATATCGAACTCGTAAAAGAAGAATTTATAAAAATCATGGAAGAAGTTTCGAGCTCAGAAACAATAGAAGAAAAGAAAAAAACCAGATTAAAAATCGTAAACAGACTAGGAACATGGCTATCAAAAAATTACGGTATAAACTCACACTCATTTAGATATGCGTATATTACATACCTTGGAGAACAGGGCATTCCTTCTCAGGTTCTAGCAAAAATAACAAAACACCAAAATATCAATTATATTGAAAAATATACACAATCAAAACTCGGAAGTGAAATTTTAAAGAATTTAGGAAATGTGGAATGAGTTAATCAAGACATAATATTCGGAATAGAATAAGGTTGAACGAAAACTTAATTTAAACTCGGAAAGTTAATTCTTTCGTGCTACAAAATTTGTAAATTAAATACAGGCGACCATTCCTAGCGTTCGTATGCAGAGGAATGTGAAAGATATGAAATCATCTTTTCCGTTTTGAAGTTTTTGAATTTCCTTTTTGTAAGTATATGATGAGTACATATATTATCAGGAATAGGAATATGACTGTAATAATTTTTTCAGCTAATGCGGAAATGATTGTAATGGCAACAATACCTAGTATAAAATATATTATTCCCTTTGTATGATGGATTTGAAAACACATCCTGCAACGTTTGGAGTAAACCGCCTGTCATTTCACTTTCTGAGATTCTCTGTAAATTAGAACTATCTGTTTTTTCTACTATTTTTGATAACGACGGTTTTGTTGAACAAGCAGCCATATTTTTAACTACATTACCCAAAAGTTCATTTTCATTAACATCTGTTCTCTTTATCAGAATCTCCCTAATAGGCTGTATAATCTGCCAGTTTTTACCCGTTATAATCTCCAGCTCTTTCTTTATTCTATAAAGAGGTTTTTCGAAGTTTTGTAGAGGAATATCTTCTATTGTAACCTCAAAAATTTTCTTTTTGATATCTACAACCCTTAATACCCCAATCAACTTAGAATCACATTTTAATATTGATTTTTTAATATTCACCCCATAGTTAATAAAAACAATTTCATCTGCAGGTATTTCAAGAATTGATTTACCTAAGTTGTCTTTTTTGAGAATATATAGTTTCTTCATTGTCAAAACAATAGAAACCTGCCGTAAAGAATCCGTACTACAAATATTAAACGAAACAACAACTTTATCATCCTCAGAAATTAATTCTAAAATATCATAAGTAACAAGATTACTTTGTCCAAATTTTTTCATAAAAATACCTCTTTGGTATTATTATATATGTAACATAAGACAAACACAAATTCCCATCCCACAATAACCGGATTTTAACAAAACATTGATGAGGAAAACATAAATGTTTTGAAGAATGTTCCCATCCTTGTTTAATCAAACAACGTAGTTGTTTGATTTCCAACCTTTAGAAAAGGTTGGATCCAAATAAAATAATGGATGAGTCTTTCAGACTGAAATTTAGAATTAAAAAAGTTTATAGAGAGACGTTTCCATCCTTGTTTTAATGGATGAGTCTTTCAGACTTTCAATAAGGTTTCTTATTTCTATCCATTCTTCGAGTTTCCATCCTTGTTTTAATGGATGAGTCTTTCAGACATAACCGCTTATGAGGCATTGGGGCTGGAAAGGGTTTCCATCCTTGTTTTAATGGATGAGTCTTTCAGACACCTTCTACTTTTTGAATGATTTTTATTTAAATTGTTTCCATCCTTGTTTTAATGGATGAGTCTTTCAGACTTTTTTTCTGTCTATCAAATCACAAATGTACATTTCTTGTTTCCATCCTTGTTTTAATGGATGAGTCTTTCAGACTTTTTAGATA
>NZ_AQXV01000013.1:0-8118 GCF_000376965.1 Methanothermococcus thermolithotrophicus DSM 2095
TGTCTTCTTGCACCAATCATTGGGTCGCATTTTATAATGATATACCCCAGCCCTTGTTCAGCAATTTCGTCCTTTGCCTTTAAACCTGGAGCATCACCGATAATTACTGCAGGAATATCTGAGCTACTTAAAATTTCTCTTGCTTTTTTTGGACCTGGTGCAGCTGGGTTTGGTCCTATGTAAACTATAAAATCTGGTTTTACTTCATTTACCATTTTTGTAGTTACTTCTTCCACTTGCTCTGGCCCCATCTTTGCCCCACTGCTTAAAACTATAACATCTATATCTTTTCTATCTGCCCTCTCATCCAATGCTAAGTCCACAATTGGAGACATCCCGATATTCCCACACTTGATAATTCCTACTTTCACAACCATCGTATCACCTTTCTTCATATTAAAATTTTGTATAGTAGTAAATCATAATATTAAATATATATAATTTATTATTTATACCAAATAAAAAATAATGTATCAATACCACTATTCAAAATCGAACAACGGTGGCATTTTGTCATCAACCCCCGGCACATAATCAAAAGTATCTCTAAGTTTTAACTGCATTCTGTGGAATATATGTACAAGTGGAATTTCCATTGGACAGACGCCCTCACACTGTCCGCAGTTTATGCAACTTTGGGAAATATGGGACAATCTAATCCCTTGGAACATTATTGGGTTTGGTGGGATTTTGCCTTTCTCATCAACATAGTCCTTCTCCAATTTACACTCCTCACAGAAACAGATTGGGCATACGTCTCTGCATCCATAACATTTAATACACCTATTCCAATATTCTTTCCATCTTTCAATATTTGGATATTCCTCTTCAAGTTGTTTCTTTTGGAAACTTTTAGCGAGTTTAATCATGTTGTTTTCTATTTTTTCCCTAATTTCAATGCCTTTCTCAGATGGTTTTTTGGTTTTTATGTATCCCTCTTTTTCAGCATCCTCAATGAGCTCCATTCCTTTCTCTGAACAAATCTCAACAAACGTCCATCCTGAGTCTGCCCCCCAATTCCCACATGCTAAATCCGCATTTCTCGGGACTTTTAATTCACATCTTTGACAATTCTCCCTCCTTCCGAAGCCTTTTTCTTCCAACTCATGGATTTTTATTGCCTTATGTTCCCCATTCTTCAACTCAATGATGAATTTTCCTTTATCAATTTCCTCCTTTACAACGTCCTTGGGATTTACTCCATAAAATAGTTCAATCATCTTCATTGCAGTTATTGGACTTATGGTCCCTCCACAGTTCAAACCAATCATATAAACATTATCCAAGTTAATTTGGTTTAACTTTGCTAATTCCCTTATTGCCATGGCATCACAAGGTTTAACAGAAACGGCAATCTTTTTATCTGCTAAGTAGTTCTTTATCAAATTTCCAAAGTTCGTTGGAGCACAGTGCAGAGAACCTGCAGTTTCAATCAATTCTTCTGAGCTCGTTATGAACGCTGGGATTCCATCATAAATATCCTCCCCCCTCTTTAATGCCAAGACTCCATCAACAAGTTTTTTATCCAATAAATATTTAGACAGTGCGGTAACTGCCCCCCCACATTCTGCCTGTTTTAAGATTTCTTCATCAGTAGCTTGAATTAAAATGTATTTATCCATGATACCACCCTTTTGATGGGATTTTTCCCTTTCCATCATTTTTATCCGGAGATTAAAATTAGAGATTCTTTTGGATGTCTTCAATTGAGTTGAATCCCAAATTAATTTCCATTTTCTCAGCAAGATTTTTTATTATTCTCCAATCCTCCAACGCATCCTCTGGTGGATTTACTGCTTTATTTATTTTTTGAGTTTTTCTCTCAGTATTGATGAATGTTCCCCCTTTTTCTGCCCAACATGCCGAAGGCAACACTACATCAGCAAGTTTTGCGGTTTCGCTCATTATAATGTCTTGAACAACCAAAAATTCAACATTTTTTAATGCTTCATTATCAATTAATGCTGGATTTTCACCCATGATGTAGAGGCATTTGACACTTTTTATTAAGTTTATTACCTCATCCTTATTTAACGCTGGAACACCCACCATTGTTGCTCCAACGGTGTTGCAATGTTTTGCAATTGGCAATATTCTACTATTTGTTTTTTCTGCCAATTTATATGCTAAATCACATTCTTCCTCTTTCGTTAGGGCATTAAATATTATAATTGAGTTTTTTTCACTGAGCTTCTTTACTATTTCATCATTGGGATTGCTTAAAAATTCCGCAAAGTCATTAACCTTTATAAACTCATCTGAATTTAATTTGGTTATTTCTTTCTCTACCCTATCAACAGTAATAACTTCAGCTCCTTTATCTTTTGCTTTAATTACTTTTCTTCCAATTAGGGCATTCCACTCAAATACGTCCCCAAATATTAAAATAACTTCTGCATTCTCAATATCATCAATTGACGCAATTTCTTTATCCAAACTGACTTTTGGGGAGTTGCATATACAATGTCCAATATTTTCAACTCCAAGAGCTTCTGCAAACTTTTTTAATGCATAGTTGTCTTCATTTGTGCATTTTCCAGAAGCAATAAAACCAATATCTTTTGAGTCATGATTTTTTAGTTTATTTGCTATTAACTCTAAAGCCTCGTTCCAACTAACTTCAACAAACCCTCCATTTTTCTTAATTAATGGTTTTTTTAATCTTTCTTCATGATTTATGATTTTATAACAATTTTTTCCGTCTAAACAGTTCTTTCCTTCATTTATTGGATGCCTTTTATATGGATAAGTTCCTACAACTTTTCCATTCTCAACAATCAAATCTATTCCACATCCAACACTACAACTTGGACATATTGCATGTACAATTTTCACCTTCTCACCCTTTATTTTATGATACAACCTTTTGAGCTGGAATTTCCACGAGTGGGAAATTTTTGACTTCAATATGCATTTCTTTTGTTAGATTTATCATATTTACTAAAATTTGAAATAACTTATCTACTATTGATTGTGAGATATTCTCTGAAATATGATTGATACTTTCTTCAAACTCTACAATCCCTTCAACAACAAATGATGTTTGGAATCCCCCCTCCATTTTTAAATTGCATATGTACTCAAATGAGTTTTTACTTATTTTTTTATATTCAATATCCCAATCCACATTTAATTCTAAGTTCGCATTTTTTGGATTTTCTGTTGGTCTTATCAATTTTAACTTTTTAATACCTATATTCATATTCATAATTATCACCATCTCCCTACGCATGTATTAATAATAATTTTAATAATCGTATATAAAATTTACTATTTAATTTAAATTTTTAATATTATAATAATATAAAATTTTAAAAAGTATTACTAAATGAGTTGATACTTATTTTCCAATAAAATTTTAATAGACAGGGAAAAGTTATTGCGATAAATGAGGCGTTGAATTTGGACCGTAGGTAAAAAATCGTATAAACTAATTGCATATCTAAATATATTTTAAAAATATTGAAATTAATTTATATATTGAAAAGTTTAAATTTGTCAAAAATGAAAAATATAATAGTTTGCGTTAAATATTGAAATATACTCCAATAAATTTAAGAAAGATGGATTATTTTAAAATTTGAAGCATAAACATTTTACAATTATTCAAGAATTTCGAAACATATAAATATCAACTGCAACCGTAGGTTGCAGGGAAGTTGAATAATCGTAGATTATTCAACTAATTTTAATAAAATTCACAAAAAACAACTAAATATAAAACATATGTTGACAACTATTTCAATTTCTATAGCAAGTAATAATAAATATGTCCTAAACAATCAAAAATATAAACAATAGAAACCATATCATAAAAAATTATAAAAATAAAAAACAATAAACTCATAAATATGTCCTAAACAATCAAAATAACCAAAACAACTGAATTGAGAAGCAAACTACTAACAAAAAGAAAAATAAAAATCTTATAGGATATTATAAGTATATTATAAGCATCTATAAAGATATTTTATCAACTTCTTTATTGGATTAAAAATTTATCTATTACTGATTTATGGTGATATTTTGAAGATTAAACCAGAATGTGCAATATGTATTACAAGACAGGTTGTTGATGCTGCAAGAGAGATAACCGACGATGAAAGAGAACAACTTATGTTAATAAAATCCTGTTTAAATAAAATAGAAGAAGAATATCATGAAGATGCAGTTCCTGCATGGATGGGAACCGCAGTCCACAGATATTTAAAAAATATAAGCAAAAATGAAGACCCGTACCGTAAGTTAAAGGATTCTGCAAATAAACTTGCTCTTAAATACTTGGATAAGATCATGGAAAAAGTTGATATTGAGGATGACTTGGAAAGGTTAAAAATGAAAGTATTGGTAAGTATTGCAGGTAATGTAATTGACTTTGGACCATACAGTACAGGTATCGATATTGAAGAGAAAATAAAAAGTACACTTGAAGGTGAATTAAAGATAGATCACAGTAAAGAGCTCTTAGAAGATTTGAAGAAATCAAAAAAAGTCTTTTATATTACTGATAACGCCGGGGAAATAGTTTTTGATAAACCGTTAATTGAAGAGATAAAAAAATACTGCGACGTAGTTATAGCAGTTAAAGGAAAGCCTATTTTAAACGATGCTACTTTAGAAGATGCCAAAGTTGCCGGATTGGATAAAGTAGCTAAAGTTATAACAAGTGGTACTGACGTCATAGGTACAAGATTTGAAGAATGTTCAGAAGAATTTTTAAAAGAATTTGAGAGCTCAGATATAGTCATAGCAAAAGGTATGGGTAACTATGAAAGTTTGACCGAGTACGAAGGTAAAATTAAACAACCAATATACTACATATTCAAGGCAAAATGTAGGCCAATTGCTGATAGTCTTAAAAACCTTAAGTATTTAAAATCTTCTTCACTGAGCTCCAAAGATGTTGATGTGGACGACAACATACTTTTAAAGGGCAATGTATATTTATAAAATTATTAAAATAAATTAGAACGTTCTTTCTTTTGTCAAACAATCATATTATTTATATATTTTAAAATTAGTAGGTGGTATTTTGGTAACATACAAAGACGCTGGTGTTGATATTTACAAGGAAGACAGAGTTATAAAAGCACTTATGTCCCAGATAAAGTTCCAGAGAACTGACGACATAAAACCTGCAGCAGATTTAAAAGGACATTATGCAGGAGCCATTGAATTTGGTGATTATTATTTAGTTTTATGTACCGATGGAGTAGGAAGTAAGATGATAGTGGCTGAAATGGCCAATAAATTTGATACTGTACCTATAGACATGATAGCAATGAATGTAAACGATGCCATTTGTATTGGGGCAGAACCTGTAGCACTTGTTGACTATATGGCTGTTGAAGATATAAACGAAGAAATAGCTGAGCAGATAGGTAGAGGTTTAGAAAGAGGAATAAGAGAATCCAATATAAATCTAATAGGCGGAGAAACTGCATCCCTTCCAAGCATGATTAAAGGAATTGATATTGCAGGTACTGTTTTAGCCATTGTAAAAAAGGACGAAATAGTAACTGGAGAAAAGGTAAAAAAAGGAGATGTAATTGTAGGACTTAGAAGTAGCGGAATACACAGCAATGGATTATCCCTTGCAAGAAAGGTATTCTTTGAAATTGCAGGTATGGATATAAACACCGAGCTCTCCCATGGGAAAACTGTAGGTGAGGAGCTCCTAACTCCAACAAGAATTTATGTTAAACCTGTTTTAGAAATGATAAAAAAATTGGAAGTTAAAGGATTGGCTCACGTTACTGGAGGAGGATTTAGAAAATTAAAAAGATTGAACAAGAATGTATGCTATTTAATTGATAATCTTCCAGAAATTCCACCAGTATTCAAAGAGATACAAAGGCTGGGCAATATTTCAGATGAAGAAATGTTCAAAACCTTTAACATGGGTATTGGTTTCTGCGTAATTGTGGATAAAGAAGATGCAGAAAAAGTCATTGAGATTTCAAACCAGTACAATATACCTGCCTTTGTTATTGGAAGAATTGAAGACCAGTACGATGGAGAAAAAATTACAGACGGTAAAGTTGTAGTTAAATACAAAGGCAAAGAAATGATAATGGAATAAATATTTCATAACAGGTGGAATTATGCCAACAATAAACGTAAATAAAGCGGATCTTGAGAGATTAGTAAATATGTCATTATCGGATAGACTTATTGAAGATAAGTTTCCTATGATGGGCGTAGAGGTAGAGGACATATTTGAAGAGGAAGGGAATAAAATTGTTCAATTTTCTATAAACCCAAACAGGCCAGATTATTTAAGTGTCGAAGGTCTTGCAAGGGGATTCAGAGGTTTCATGGGAATAGATACTGGTTTACCAAGGTATGACGTATATGATTCTGACGTTGAGATCTTTGTTGAAGAAAACAAAACAAGACCATACATAGCATTTGCAATAGTTAAAAATGTTTTAATCGATGATGCTGTTTTAGAAAGTATCATTAACCTTCAAGAGAAGTTGCACTGGGCTATTGGAAGGGATAGAAAAAAACTTGCCATAGGGATACACGACTTTGACAAGGTTGAGGCCCCATTCTATTACAAGGAGATCAAAGGGGACGAATTAAAATTTGTTCCATTAGGGTATGAGGAAGAAATGACTCCTGAAGAGATATTGGAGAAACATGAGAAAGGAATAAAATATGCACACTTAATAAAAGACGATAGATATCCAATCATACTTGACAAGAATGGAAATGTCCTTTCAATGCCGCCAATAATAAACGGAAATCTAACAAAGGTCACTACCGAAACAAGAAACCTGTTAATTGATGTTACAGGTACAGAAAAAGAGGCTGTTGAAAATACATTAAACATCATAGTTACAGCTCTTGCAGAAAGAAGGGGAACAATATTTTCTGTAAAGATGAATTATATAAACAATAAATCAGAACCAGTCAAGTATCCAAATCTAAACCCTGAAATTAAAGAAGTCTCTCCTGAATTTATAAATAAAAAACTTGGATTGAATCTAAATATTGGAGAGATTATCAGCGCCTTTAAAAAAGCCAGACTGGATGCAAAGTTTGAAAATGGTAACATAAAAGTTGCAGTTCCAGCATACAGGGTTGATATGCTACATGAAGTCGATTTTGCTGAAGAAGTTGCCATAAACTATGGATATGAGAAATTTGCTGGAAAATTCCCTAAAGTTGCTACAATTGGGGAAAAGAACCCACTTGAAAAGAAATGCGACAACATAAGAAATATAATGACTGGACTTGGATTTTATGAAGTCATGAACTTGACATTATCCAACCAGGACATACTATTTAAAAACATGAGAATTGAAGTCGATGAAAATGAATACGTAGAAGTTTTAAAACCTGCATCAATAGAACATAGGGTTGTAAGGAGCTCAGTGATGCCTTTACTTTTAGAAACTTTGTTGATAAACAAACACAACGAGCTCCCTCAAAAAATATTCGAAGTTGGAGACTGTGTTATAATTGATGAAAATGAATCATCTGAAACAAAGTGTAAGAATATTAAGAAGGTGGCTTCAGCTGTTACACACCCAACAGCAAACTTCAACGAGATAAAAAGCTACACAGAAGCGCTTTTAAGGGAGATAGGGATTGAATACGAGTTAGAGAACTACGAACATCCTTCATTCATAACCGGAAGATGTGCTAAAATCGTAAATGTAAGTGATGGTAGAGTAGTAGGTTACTTTGGGGAACTACATCCTGAGGTCATTTTAAACTTTGGATTGGAGCATCCAGTTGTTGCATTTGAGATAGAAATAGAATAATAGTTTATTTTTTTAAATTTTTTATCTATCTTTAATAGTCTTCATTATTTTTTAATTTTATTTGTTTATTGTTTTTATTTTTCAAATACAAGCATAGATTACCAATCTCGAACCGATCACGTTTTATGATTGTTGTATATATTTAGATTTAATAATTTATAAAGATATTGTTTAGTCATGGTGTTAGAGACGGTTTTATCATGTTTTCCTTACAAATATTGTTTATTTTTTTGTTTATGCAACTGCATGTTCTTTATTTTAGAAAATAAAACCAATTATCAAGTCGCACGTCTTTATATATGGAGCTCCAGATCATAGGTTCGAGATAAAAAGTTTTAAATAA
>NZ_AQXV01000014.1:0-8947 GCF_000376965.1 Methanothermococcus thermolithotrophicus DSM 2095
TAAAATATATTTTGCCGGAAGGTACGTTGGAGAAAATTGTAATGTTAAAACGATGGACGAAATGAAAGAACTTTTTATGGAGCTCGGTATTGGGATTTTAGATGTTGTTGATGAAGATCCATTAAAAATCAGAGTTACAGAATGTATAGGTTGCTCAGGTTTGCCAAATGTGGGACAGTCAGTCTGTTTTTTCGAGGCAGGTATTATCGCCGGCTGTTTAAATAATATCTTAAATGAAGATGTAAAAGTTACCGAGACAAAATGTCATGCTATGGGTGATGATTACTGCGAATTTGAAGTACATGATATCCAACCTTCATCCGATCTAAATTAAATATTAATAAAAAAGTAAATCAGTATCCTCATATAGCAAGCTTCTTAAATTTTTTTCTTTTTTAATGTCAAGGCAAATAAAGGTTTCGAGCAGTTCTAAGAATATCGTAGTTAAATAGGATAATCAAGTTCATCCCGGTTTTAAAATTAATATTTAATCTATTAAGGTATTGATCATATTCTATCAATCAATTCCGTGAATTTGTGAAAACTCATCAAGCGTACTTTGAGCATTAATTGAAATGTTTGTAGATAACTCCTTTTTCATCAGCTGTCTAAGTACCCATATATTGTGAAATCCTCTTCTCTTATTCCGATTAGTTCCTCTAAATATAATAACCTGAATACCCAACTCCTTACATATTGGACATTCACACGATTCCCAAGGTCGATCTATTAGAGTTTTATAATACTTTTCTCTGAGATTTTTACCATCATTTGAATTTCTCATGAAAAGGTTATCATACCTCATTATAGAATCCAGTACTTCATCTATACTTATTTCTCCTTTCTCGTATTTGTTAAGGGCACACAATACTTCATTTTCCATCTTTTTTAGATTTTCAATTGAATAACCATTGATATTGGCATTCTTTAATAACCTGGGGTTTGAAGCTTGCGGAACTCTTATAGCAGCATATCCATTACCTTCTTTTGTTATGTAATTTTGACCAGACCTGAGCCATGCTTTTCGTAGGAACGATGTACTATCCACACTTTTAACTCCCAATTCCTCAAATTTTTTCAGTGCATTAAGTCTTACAACACCGAATAAATGAATTTTTATGTCTTCATTTATAACCGGTTGAATCCCCTGTAGTATATTCAATATAGTATTGGTTTTATAACATACAAGACTTCCAAGAGCTATGTAGTTATAACCCATATCTACCAACGCTTTAACAGAGCTCCTATATGTTTCCACATTATATCCTTGAGCTGTCCCAATTGGAATATAATTATACTTCTTTTTATGGTGTAGTTTTAAAAACTTTTCAGCATTTTCCAAGGTTATGCTTATCCTATCATCTTTTTCCTTCTGAGTTAAAGAAACCCTTTTCTTTTTTCCATTATCGTCTTTTATGGTTATTTTATCAACGACTAAATGGTCGGGAGCTACACCATAATCAAATCCTAACTTATCATATAATTTCGAAACATTCTCGACACTGTAAAATGGTAAAGGAGGTTCTTTTTCATTAACATATCCAAATGCTCCACAATCCCCCATAACTTCTAAACTGGAGCTCTTAGGAATCTTCAAATATTCCTTTATATTTGTGTGGTTTCTTATTTTGTAAATTCCCTTGTTGCTGTTCAATGAAATTTTAGATTGAAAAACGCTTAAACTGAATAAAATACCGTCATAAGGAGGTTCTTTAAAAATTTGGTGGGCATAAACATCATTGTTATATATGTCTTGCTTATGCCCCTCGGAATACTCATCATTAATAAAATCAAAATTTGGGTCTACCCTATCTTCCCAATCAGGTAAAAAGTATTTTATCATCACATCACACCATTTATATATTTAAAGAGGCTCTATGGAATATTTTCCTTTAACAGCTGGACAACCCCATTTTAAATCACACACATCACATGTTTCTTTATCGGATTCCTTCTCGATACTCCAATCGTTGTTTTCTTTGCAATATTCTATTTCCCCAACAGTATTTGAGAAATCATCAATGGATTCCTTAATTTTAACAATATTGTTCTCGTCGCTAAAATCAATTTCGTACTTTAAATTTTGAGAATTTGGAGTATTGAGCTCATTCATAAAATACAATACACATTTTGAAGGATAGTTTCCGAACCTCTGTTTGTAGAGCTCGGCATAAACACGCATTTGATATTCATATCTTTCGAGTTTTTTATTTTTCTTGCCATCCTGATCAGGCACTGGAAACTTCATTCCTTTGTAGTCCCATATTTCAATACCATCATTCCCTTCAACGACAGCATCTATTACTCCATACAATATATAATTTCCCATATCTGCTTGCAATCTTAATTCTGTATCTATAATTTTTGGATAAAGGGTTTTTCCTTCCTTTTCATTGAATGTTTTTAAGATATTTAGTATCCTTTCTTCATTTTCCCTACTCTTTGGATGTATTCCTCTTGATTTTAAAGTTTCATTTGCCTTTTTAAAGAATTCTTCCACATCCTTATCTGTGGGCATTACTTGATTATCGTCCATAATTCCTTTATCTCTAAGTTTAACATTTTGAAAATATTTTCTATGTAGCATGCTTAAAACTTGATGAATTAATGTTCCGTGCCATTCCTGTGTTTCTTGGGTGCTATTAAATCCTTTCACGGTATTAAATCCATACTGCCTCTTACATATTTGAAATGATAATATATCTGCTGTAACGCTGTATTTTTGTTTTATTTTTTCCGTTTTATCTTCTTTTTTTATCTTTAAGGAATTATATTTGTCCAATATATTTATTAGCATTTAACCCACCAATTGATTTAATTAAAATTGTTTTTAATATAATTTTTAAGATTGTTAAGACGCCCCTTCATAAACCCATATAATTTACCGTTCTTTCTTTTGGATAGATTCTCAGAGCTCCACAAATGTATGAGTGCATACTGAGCTCGTGAGTACGCCACATAATGAAATCTCACCATATCTTGATTTGTTTTCATAAATTGATTGGTTGTAATCCTTTTAAAATCTGTAAATTTAGAAAGTTCCCCTTCTAATCTTGTACCAGTATCTGCTTCAGCTTTCCAATTCTCAACATATACGAAAACTATTGGAAATTCCAAACCTTTTGCCTGATGTACAGTCATAATTGGAAATTTTCCCTCAGGAATAATTACTTCCTCATCCTCTAAATCATCTACTCCATTTATAAAGTGCCCCACCAACGAGCCATAAAAGTTTATCAACCATTCTGTGTCAATTTTTCCATCTTCCTCTGAATCAATTTTCAGAGCTCCCATACTCACATCAGGATTATCCGTTGGCGTGGCTGAATAGCTATCAAATATTTGGGTGAGTTTTGCCAGCCTACAACTTTTTTCAGGGTCATCCATCCACTCTAAAAACGGACTACATGCAAATATTTTATAAAGAATACCTTGAATGGTTGCATTGGTCCATTCTCCCGACTTCATGCTTTTGATTTTCTCAACAGATTTATCTACATATTCTTTTAATTCAGGATATTTATCCTTATTTTTTTCATACTTCTCAAACCACTTTACGACCTCAGAACTTATACTTTCCGAGCTCAGTTTATTTTCCAGTACATATAGATCATCATCCACAATGGATACAAATGCCCCCAATGCCAATTTTATTTCCTCCTGACTTAAAAAATTCTTAGACCTTGGGTTATAGGTTTCAATACCGTTATTGGATAATCCCTTTACAACATGACCTACAAACGAATTTTCTCCATTATAATCCATCTCCCGTGTGCTTCTAATTAACAGCACACACCGAGAATAATCCTCAACAATGTTATTTTCTTTAAAATATTTTACAGCAGTTACAACCTTCTTTGCCAATTCCTCATCTGTTTCTTCTTCTAGGTAACTTAAAGCTGGATATGTTTCAGTAATTGGTTTTTTTGGCTCCAATGGGGGCTTGTCCTTAACTCTTGCTTTTTCCATTTCAACATTTTTTAGGTTTTCGAAGGATTTAATATATTTATTATAATAATTCACAATATCCTTATGCGACCTATAATTTGACTTTAAAAATATTTTTTTGACACTTTCCTTCGGAGCTCCTAACCTTTCCATACATGAATCATCAAACCTCACCATGCAGTCAACAGTTCCCCCTCTAAATCGATACAAGGCTTGGTCATCATCCCCTACGACGCATAAATTTTTATTTTCAGTATGCTTTGCCAGCTCAAAATATATTTCCTCCTGAATTGGATTGGTGTCTTGGTATTCATCCACCATAATATATTCTATTCTTGGATTGTGCCCACCACCATTTAAGAATAACTCACCATCCTCAGAATTTAAAAATTCAAGGAACTTTAACTGTACCGTGGCAAAGTTGCATAATTTAAATTCCTCCAATTTATCAATAAATTTTTCATATTCTTCTGCCAATATTCTGTAGTGACTTTTAGAGCTCCCCTTCATTTTATCTAAATCCAACCTATCTTCCACAATTCTATTAAACAAGGTAATTATGGCATTAGTCAGTCGAGCTCTATCTTTATAATCAATAATCCATTGTTTATTATCGCCGTCCCATTTTCTAACTAAATACATAAATCTTTTCCATAATTTCTCATCGTAGTATTTTGCATTTTTTACGAGCTCGCAGTGATTGTATACAAAAAGGTAGTTTTCCATTTCATTCATTAGTTTGTAATTTTCATAATCTACATATTTATATTCCTTCATTATGTCGGAACATAAACTGTGGAGTGTCCCAACCCTTAAACTATGAATATCAATGTCACGCTCTTTTAACTCAGGATGTATATCACAAAGTTTATTTGAATGATTTAAAATCCTATTAAATAAGTTTTGAGAAGCCTTCTTTGTAAATGTGGTTAATATTATGGATTTTGGATCTACCTCATCCACATAAATAAGCTTTAAAGTTCTAACCACCAAAACTTCAGTTTTACCAGAACCAGGACCTGCCACAACCCATAAGGGACCATCTTTGTGAAGTATTACTTCCTTTTGTTCCTCGTTGAGCTCATACCCCAGTATTGATTCAATAGAGTTTATAAATTCATTTGGATTTAATGTCATTCTAACCCCCGTTGTTATTTTATTTATTATTAATTGATATAAGCCATTCTTTCAATTGCTGGAGCCTCTCTCCAATCATGCCCCCAATCCAATGTGTATTATAGTTTTCTAAGAGCTCCCTGCACTCATCATCAAATGCCTTCTCATATACTTTGCCTAAGTTTATGAATATGGTATCGTAATTATTATTTTTTAAAACCTCTTTTAGTTTTGATTTAACATTATCCTTTAATTCTTCCGCTCTTTTATTAGTCATTAGTTGATCATAATAATCAATTATTTCATTGGATTCGATTAAACCGTACTTTGCAGATAGTATTAATATATCTAAATTCGCATTAGTTGGATAGTTCTTTTTTAAAACTTTATAATACATACCATCGTAGAGCTCTATTGCAGGAGCTCTATCAACATTCTTCTTTGTTTTTGAACAGGATAAAATTAATAAGTATTTTTTATTGGTGTTTCCCATAGTTTCCCTTATTTATTTTTTATTATCGGTTTTATTTTTCCTTAAAACAATTTTTATAAAGCTTGGCAAGTTTTCTTAAATCCTTCTCTTCTTCTTCGGACATGTTTAAAATATTTTTCACCTTTTCCGAGATATATCCCCCTCCAAAGAAAAGCGACATTGCGCTGGTAAAGTTATGAGGATTTTTCAATCTTGCCTTATCAAAATCGATGATATATATTTTATGTTTACTAATTATTATGTGCTTTCCCCCTTGAATCTCGGTATGGTCTATACTATGCAAATCGAGTTTTAAACATTGTCTTAGTGATTCTTCAATTATCCACAGGATTTCTTCCTTATTACATCTATCGATATAATCCCTTAATGTGATTCCCTCAACATATTCCATTAAAAGATATTCGTTAGTGAATTCATAGACTTTTGGTCCCACATTGAATTTGTTTGTTTTTTCCAATACTGTTCCTTCATGAAATATTGTGTTTTTCGGAGTATCCTTTCTTGGAATCTTTATGGCCAATTGAATATAATTACCGTTAGAATCCTTATATTTCTCACTAAATCCTTTTAAAACAATACCCCGATGCCCTTTACCTATAACCTCTACAGGCGTAATATCATTTTTTACAAGCTTTTCAACAATATCCCAATCTATTATATTGGCTATAACACCATCACAACCTTCAATTTGAATCTTGGAATTTTTATTTATCATTGTTCCACCAATAATATATAATATCAGTCACTAAATATGTATATTTAAATTAATTGACAAAGTATATATATCACCAATTCATATTGATTTATTCGTAAAGGAGGGATATCATGGACAGTACAGTATATGTAGGGAACAAGGGAGTAATGAATTATGTTCTAGCAGTGATCACCCAGTTTAACACCGAAAACGCTAAAGAAGTTAGAATAAAAGCTAGGGGGAAGGCAATTAGCAGAGCAGTAGATGTCGAGGAAATGGTAAGAAATAGGTTTTTACCAGAAGTAAAAGTAAAAGAAATAAATTTAGGCACTGATAAAGTACAAAACGACGATGGAAAAAGTGTAAACATCTCTACCATTGAAATAGTCCTGGAAAAATAATATTATTATGTTTTTTATTATATATTTAAAATTTATTTAAGTTTTTACTATTTTTTGAATTTACATTGTTTATTAAAAATTTTAGTACCATATCTAAACTAAAGTAATAAAAAGTAATATAAAATATAAAATAATATTACTATATAATGAATAATATCAAGACATTGAAGCAGATTAAAGGTTTTCGTTAAGATTCACAAAACCTTCGGTCTTGTCGATATTCCTAAAATTAAGGGATTTTCGTCAAGTAAAATAAATAATAGGTGATAAGATGGTTGAAATGACTGAAAAAGAAAAGAAAATAAAAAAACTACTCCATACCTTAGAACATACTGAAGAACATTTTGAAGCTTTAATTGACATGGTTAAGGAAACTGGTTTGGATCCTGAACCATACAAAAAAATCTATGAAAAGTTAAAGGACGAAAATGAAAACTTAAAAAATAAGTTGTAATATTATTTAACAAATATACATACTTAAATATTTTTTATATCGTCTAAATTTATTAATTCCTGCTCTCCTGTTTTCATATCTCTTAAAGAAACTTTTCCTTCACTTAGCTCTTTTTCACCAACTATGATTACTTTCTTAATTCCTACGCTGTTGGCATAGTTCAATACTTTACCGAGTTTTCTGCCCATTAAATCTATTTCAGCTACTTTGGAATTTTCCCTCAATATATTCACAATTTTTTGACATTCTTTTAATAATTTCTCGTCGTTTTTAACTGGAGCTACCAATATGGCTTCTTCTTCCACTTCAAAATCATCTATATTCAACATTATTCTGTCAAAACCATATGCAAAACCAACTGCAGGGGTACTTTCTCCACCAAAGAGCTCTATTAAATTATCATATCTTCCTCCACCGCATACTTGCCTTGCACCTTCTCTCTTACCGTATATTTCAAATACCATACCTGTGTAGTAATCCAAACCTCTTGCTATACCAAAGTTAATAATATATTCATGTTTTACAAATTCTAAAATCTCTTCTAAGTTGTTTAAAGCATCTATGGAAGTTGGAAAATCAGATAATTTTTCCTTTAGTATGGATATAACCTCTTTTCCACCTTTGCATTCTAAAACTTCAAATATAATGTTTTTGACTTCAATTCCCTTTGTATTTTCAATTTCTTCCAAGAGCTTTTTTAAATTTTCCAAATCTTCCTTATCAATCAACCTTCTTATTTTAGTCTCTTCGTCCCCGGATATTCCCAACTTCTCAAATACTCCTTTTAAAACACCTAAATGACCGATATGTATTTCAAAATCCATGTTAATGTTTTTCAAACCCTCAATTGCCAAGTTTATAACTTCTGCATCTGCTATTGGTCGGCTGCTACCTATTAATTCACAGCCCATCTGCCAAAATTCCCTATATCTACCTGCCTGAGGATTTTCATATCTAAAACAGTTTGCAAAGTAGTATATCTTTACAGGTTTTGGTAAGTTCTTAAGTTCATTTATATAGAACCTAGCAACAGAGGACGTTAATTCAGGTCTTAAACCCATCTCCCTGTCTCCATGGTCTTTAAAAACAAACAGTTGGTTCCTTATTTCTTCCCCGGTTTTTTTTGATAGGAGCTCAAAACTCTCAAAGGTTGGGGTGGCTATTTCTTTAAAATTGTAGCTGTCAAAAACTTCTCTTAATTTACCTTCAATAACTTTCCTTTTTTTCATTTCTTCAGGTAAAAAATCTCTAGTTCCTTTTGGTTTTTGAAACATTGTTTCCTCCCTACATTGAATTTATTAAATTTTAAAAAAACTATACTAAAAAAAATCAAAAAAAGAAGTTTAAAAATTTTTGTTATTCTTGATCTTATTTATTATTCTTCTCTACTCAAAATCTCGTTAATATCATTTTCCATCATGTGTCCTTTAACGGTCACTTTAACGCTTTTTACCCCTTCAACTTCACTAGCAGCTTGTTTTGCACCTGCTGCCATTCCAATAACACTCATACATCCTGGGTTTGTCGGGGTTAGTGTAAAGGACACGTTTCCTTCTTCATCTACTTCTACATCGTTTATTAATCCCATATCTACGATACTCACACCCATGTGCGGGTCTGCAACTTTTTTCAAAGCATTTATTATATCGTCTTTTGAAACCATTTTATACACCTTTTTAAATTCAATAATTTCAATAACTTAATTTAATTTTCATTATTTATAAAATATGTACTTATTAAAGTAAATTATGGTGTTAATCTCCAAACCTTTTAAAAAAAGGTTTGGATTCCAAAATATAATATTTCTTCTTAAACCCTTTAAAAGTGTTGTTATGGTGTTA
>NZ_AQXV01000015.1:0-9899 GCF_000376965.1 Methanothermococcus thermolithotrophicus DSM 2095
GCAACTGCAGCAACTAATACCATGGCAATAAAGACAATTAAGGTACCAATACCAGAGGCACCCTTCTTGTCTTTAATAAACTGTGCTATTTTCATACTGTACCTCCCATGTATATTCATAGGCTATTTGGCGGTTTGTAAAAATTTAGAAATGTATTTCTATTGGGCAATTACAAAGACAAATGTCGAATATATTTTAACCTCTCCTCTTAGGCTTCATCTCTAGGATATCCCCAAAATGTAATGTCTTTTTTACTAAATAAATACTTTTTTTGTACTTCTTTTTGTATGTGTTTATGTAGGTAGATTTTGGCAATACTTTCGGCGATGCTATAAATGGTACCTACATAATCACCTGCAAAAAATCAATATATTGGTTTAAATCCAACATACGTATACAAGCAAAATCGTGATATTATGATATCCTGGATTCCTAATTTTAACAAACTAGATAATAACTTTGATGATACAATGGATTCAAAAAATATAAACCCGATTCATACAGATGTCGAGCTCTCTACCGTTGGAGATATGTTGATGGTAGGAAGTTTGGGATTTAAGGATCCAGAGACGGTAATTAAACTCATTCCAAAGTTTGAGAAACCACTTGGGGGAGATTTTAAGCTAAAGCTGGCAGCCATATGTTCTTTATCCATGATTTCAGTTTCAAACCCAAGAATAATAGAAGGGATAATGCCTAAAGTGGCAAAACTACTTGATGACCAGGACTGGAGAATTAGAAAGAATGTTCTTGATTTAATGGGGAATATAGGTCTTGTATGTTTTGACATGGTGAAAAAATATATTGATAAAATAGTAAGTAGGTTAGAGGATGCCAACCCAAATGTAGTATGTTCAGCAGCGTATTCTTTGGCAAAGATTACCTTAAATCCAGAATGTAAATCAAAGTTTCAATTGATGGACAAGATAACAAAGAGAATAATGATAAAATCTGTGTTGATGGAGGTTCTAAAAAATATAAGTGAAGTAAATCCAAAGTTGGTGGAGAGATACTCTGAAGACATGTTTAGTTGTCTTGACGATAAAAATCCCATCATTAAAATAAATGCACTTAAAATTCTTGGAAATATTGAAAATATAGATATCGATGAAGAAAGGGCACATAAAATAATTTGTAACTTAAACGACGATTCTTTGGAGCTCAGAACAAGTGCAGCATATGCCATCTGGAAGCTGAGTAAGAACAAGCCCTATTATTTCAAATCTTCAATGGATAAATTAATAAAAAACCTTAATTTAGAAAGTTCAGAAAGTAAAATGATTAAAGTTTATTCCTTGTTTGCTCTGGGCAGGTTGTGCTTCTTAGAGCCAAAGAAATTTGAAACAAGGCTGAATATCAACAACCTGCTAAACGAAGATGACGATATTAGAAAGCCTGCAGTATATCTTCTTCACAACCTGTCTATGGTGGATCCTGAAATTATTGTTAAAAATATTGATATGATATATAATCTGCTAAATGAAGGGGATTATTGGATAGTTAGGCATGCATTAAAGATAATTGGAAATGTTGGAATGTACGATCAAAAGTATGTATCAAGATATTTGGAGGATATAAAAGAAAAACTAAATGATTTCAATCTATCCCAAGAAGCTGCTTTAACTTTGATAAAAAGTGGTTTTATTGAAAAAGAAGTGTTAAAAGTGGTTTTGGAATCCTTAAACGATATAGGATCAAATTTAAAGTTTTTAAAAAGGGTAATTGAATACTATCCACAGGAGCTCTTAGAGGATCTTTACAGGGAAATTAGGAAAAGGAAAAATAGTTTAAATAACATTTATGTAGATGAATTAACTAAGTTTATTAATGAAAAGAAAAAAGAATGGAAAAAAGAAGGATCATCTATGGGCCGAAAAATCAGAATAGATCTTAAAGACTCAGAAAAACCTTCAGTAGTAGTGGCTATGAAATCAGAATGTTCTGAAGTAGAATTAGAGGATGGAAGAGTTGTTTATATATTACCAAAGGATAAATGTATGGAAGTTTCACTATCAAAAGAGCTCTTAGAGTTAATTGAAAGGGAAAACGAAGATGAATTTGAAATTTACAAACTTTCCCACGAGATAATGATAAAATCATTAATTGAGGGCATATTGATGAATAGGAAAGTATAATTTATATAAATACATTATTACCTATCACAACGAATTACAACTACTGGAGAGTGTTCCAGCTCCTTTAAAACATCCACTGTAATTTCAAAGGTATTATATTTTTTCATAATATCGTGTATGGATTTAGTATATGGCACCTGGGATGTATCGGCTAAATTTGCTATGTAAAGAAGTTTTTCAATTGGATATTCTTTATAGACTTCATTGCCTACAACTGCCAAAGGCGTGGCTCCACATAATCCACCTATTTTTAAAATACCTGCAATTTTACCAATAACATAACCTAAAACTCCAATTTTTGAAATTATTCCATCCATTGCAATAGGTAATGCGGTTACATACCATTTATAAAATCTATAAGTTGCATCTGTGTCTATAACCATGACAACTACATCAATCCCAAATTCCTTTTTGATTTCATCATATAGTTTTTTGGCAGATTTTTCAGGATTTTTAGGAAGTAATGCAGCATAAGTCCCTGGAACATTGGTTAAATCTACACCACCTTCAGAGGCAGGCTTCAACGCATATCTTAACCCGACGTAATCAATAACAACCTGTTTGTGTTTTAAAGTCTCTTTTTTTGGCATCTTTCTGAGATTTTTTATTCTGTCTTTCCTTGTTTTTAATATTGGTCCAAGGAAGTAGCCCCAGAGATACTTTGACCAGTAATAACAAAAGTATGCCAAAAATCCAGGTTTTGCATCCTTTTCATCAACGAAGTTGTTTTCACTTGTGGCTATGAATTTTTCACTTACAACTATAAAATCCCCGTCTTTAATTGTTAAACCGTTTTTCATTTCCCTTTTTAATGAATTAATAGTTTCTGAAATGAAATCTTCATTTCTATCAATGTATTTGGTTCTTATAGGTTTTACAGTAATTCCGTTCATTATCCCACTGTTGTCCGTAAATCATCAGGTCATGCAATTGGCTTCATTTTTTCAAATAAACCAACTGCTTTATAGGTTGTTAATAATCTAAGGTTGGGTTTCTGTTTATAAATATTGTTTCAGTTCGCTCGACAAAATCTAAAAGATTTTGTGAGTCAGTAAATCCTTCGGATTTACTTCGACACCAAACCTTTTTATTTCTAAAAAACATGGCTCGATTTCATTGAAACAACTCTCTATTGAGGAATAATTCTATTATGTCATTATTTTTATAATAAAAGATATTATTGAATGATAAGTTTAAACTTATGGTTTAAAATTGTGGGTTATATATAATTTAGTAGCTTATAAAGATGGTGTACCTATCTGATATTTTCATCAAAATACAACTCATTTATAGAAAGCTTAGTTTATCTATACAACTATATATGGTGAAATTTATGTATCTTACAAAGGAAGAAGAAAAAATGTATAATGGAGAATATGGGGAAGCACTTGAAACATGTATGAATCTCCTTGTGTCTTTAGGGGATATTTACGGTGCCGAGAAGTTGGTACCAATATCCTCTGCTCAGGTTTCAGGAGTTTCATATAAAACCATAGGTGAAAAGGGATTAGAATTTTTAAAAGACCTGGCAGAAAAAGGTGTTAAAGTTTCAGTTCCAACAACACTCAATCCAGCTGGAATGGATCTTGTGAGATATAAGGAATTAGGTTTTCCAGAAGAATTTTCAAAAAAACAGCTTGAAATTATAGAATGCTTTAAAAAAATGGGTGTTGAGATTAGCTGTACTTGCACACCTTATTTAACCGGAAATGTGCCAGTTTTTGGTTCCCATGTAGCCTGGGCTGAATCTTCTGCAGTTTGTTATGTAAATTCAGTAATTGGAGCTAGGACCAATAGGGAAGGGGGACCTTCTGCACTTGCAGCAGCAATTGTGGGTAAGACACCGTGTTACGGCTATCATTTAGATGAAAACAGAAGTCCAACACACATAGTTGAGGTTGAATTTGAAACGTATGCTAAAGGTAAAACTAAATTTGAATTTGGACTCTTAGGTTCAATAGTAGGTAAAATCGTAAAAAACGGAATTCCTTATTTCAAGTTTAAAAAAGCCGAACATATAAAAACAGATCAATTAAAAGCCCTTGGGGCAGCTCTTGCGGCAAGTGGTGGTGTTGCACTCTATCATGTTGAGGATGTTACACCTGAAGCTAAGAAGGGCATGCCAATAGTTCAAGAAAACCTTGAAAGAATAACAATAACTGAAGAGGATATTAAGAATGAGTATGAAATATTAAACAGTACTACAGGAGCTCCGGACCTAATTTGTATAGGTTGCCCACACTGTAGTTTGGATGAAATTAAAGAAGTGGTAGATTTTATAACTGAGCAAAATGCAAAGTTTAAGAGCGATTTGTGGGTTTGTACATCAATCCATATTAAATCGATAGCTGATAGAATGGGTTACACCGAAATAATAGAAAATGCTGGCGGAAAGATAGTTACAGATACCTGCATGGTGGTAGCTCCTATAGAGGATATGGGTTACAAGAATGTGGCAACTAACTCAGGAAAGGCAGCAATTTATCTCCCTAACTTCTGTAAAAGTAATGTAATTTACGGGGAAATTTCCGAAATATTGAAAAAAGGGATGCAATAGATAAATAATATAACACCAACGTAATATAAACTTAAATGTAGTTAAATTGTAAGGAATAGAGGTAGTAAAATGAAAAAGGTAATTATAGTTGGAGCAGGACCCGGGGATAAAGAACTAATTACAGTTAAGGGTAAAAAAGCCATAGAAAATGCGGATATTATAGTTTATGCAGGATCCCTTGTTAATAAGGAGGTTCTTGAATATAACAAAAAGAACGCCAAGATATACAACAGCGCTACAATGGATTTGGATGAAATCGTAAATGTAATGGTGGAAGGAATTAAAAATGATTTAAATGTAGTTAGAGTACATACTGGCGATCCGTCTATTTACGGAGCTATTAAGGAACAGATAGATGAATTAAGAAAATACGACATAGATGTTGAGATTATTCCGGGGGTTACTTCATTATTTGCTGCAGCAGCTACTTTAAAATCTGAGCTCACACTCCCGAAAGTTTCACAAACTGTAATTATTACAAGACCAGAAGGAAAGACTCCAAAGCCTGAGAAGGAGAAAATCAAAAATTTAGCAAAGCATCAGGCAACTATGGCAATATATTTAGGTGTGGGAATGATAGAAAAGGTATGCAACGAACTTGTTGAAGGAGGATACCCTGAAGAAACACCTGTAGCTGTAGTTTACCATGCATCATGGGAAGATGAAAAGATAATAAGGGGAAAACTAAATGATATTGCTGAAAAAGTTAAAGAAGCAGGAATTAAAAAAACAGCTTTAATAATCGTTGGAGACGTTTTAGATCCTGATTGGTATGAATACTCAAAACTATACGATAAAGATTTTGAAACAGAGTATAGAAAGCCTAAATTATAATATATCTCCAACCTTTTAAAAAGGTTGGATCCAAAACCAATACACCATTTCGCTTCGCTTAAATGATGTCTTTTTAGCTAATTTGCAATATCTTAATGTATAAATTCCGTTATGTTCGACACTAATAATAAAATATTTTTTCAAGCATTATTCTTATGTCGGTCTTTCTTGTTATATCTGTTTCTTTTTTTAGGAGCTCTTCCAATTTATGTTTTAAATCATCCATATCTTTAGACTCAGCTATGATATTTCTTAAGAATTCGATATTGGAAATGTAGGGCCCCACTTCCATTAATATGCCTTCTTTATCAATGTTGTTTGTTGCGTTATTCAATACCATCACCTTTATTATTTTTCTTCACATCCTTTTTTTCATACCTCTCTATTATTGCTATCTCTCTAACTATTTTAGTAATTTCTCTTTCAAGATTTTCGATTTTAGTATATGATCTATAAATCAAATAAAACAACGCCACAATCCCAAGATAAATTAAAACATCAACTCCCCTACCTACTCCAACTAAATTCGCTAAATAACCTAAGAAATCTGGGAAAACGACCACTAACATAACAGATATCCAGATAAAGACCCAAAATAAACCTGATTCTACACTCATGGCATTTCTTCTAATCTGCATCATAACCCTTGAAATTGCAAAGAGTGCAAAAAGAATTCCAAGTACTTGAATTAATTCCATAAGGTTCACCTCATTTTTATATTGGGTATAATTTTATATATGTTTACCTAAATACATAAAACGGTGATTGAATGAAGCATTTAATATCTATGAGGGATATTGGAAAGGAAGATATTCTTAAAATATTGAATGAATCAGAAAAAATGGAAAACCTACTTAATAGATCGGAAATTAAAGAGATGCAAAGTTTAAATGGAAAAATATTGGCTACATTATTTTATGAACCTTCTACAAGAACTAGACTCTCTTTTGAAACTGCAATGAAGAGATTGGGAGGAAATGTCATCGGTTTTACAGACATAAAAAACACGTCAGTTACAAAGGGAGAGAGTTTGATAGATACAGTAAGAGTTGTTAGCGGATACAGTGATATAATTGTTATACGGCACCCATCTGAAGGGGCAGCAAGATTGGCAAGTGAATACTCCCAAGTTCCAGTTATAAATGCTGGAGATGGTTCAAACCAACATCCTACCCAGACACTATTAGATTTGTACACAATTAAAAGAGAGATTGGCAAAATAGATGGTATAAAAATTGCATTCATAGGAGACTTAAAGTACGGAAGAACAGTACATTCATTATGTTATGCACTTTCGTTATTTGATGATGTAGAAATACATTTGATTTCACCGGAAGAGCTCAGAATACCGAGGGAAATAATTGAAGATTTAGACGGAAAAGTTAACATTTATGAAAGTGACGATATTAATTTAGATGGTGTTGATGTAGCCTATATGACAAGAATACAAAAAGAGAGATTCCCGGATTTAAACGAGTATCAAAAAGTTAAAGGAACCTACAAACTTACAAAGGAACATGTTGCTGATAAGGATTTGATAATAATGCATCCTCTTCCAAGGGTTGATGAGATAGATGTTGAAGTAGATAAACTTCCTCAGGCAAGATACTTTAAACAGTCCTTTTATGGAATACCTGTTAGAATGGCGATTTTGAAGATACTAGCCTCCGAAACTACGAAATAGAAAAGTTTTATATTCTACCCCCACATAGTTAATTTTTTATATTATAAATTCAATTAAATAAATGCTCGCATGGCCTCTCGATTTTATATACATATGGGGATAATATATATTTAAGTTAAATTATTATCAAACTTATCAAACACTAATGTGATATTAGTAGGATGATAAAAATATAAGAAAGACAAATGAAACAAAAGCATAATAAATAAAAAGATGGTGTTATTATGGGAGTATGGCAAGGAAAAAGTAGAAGAAAATCAACCGGTGGAAAATACAAACTTGTTGTTAAAAAACACAAAAGAGAAATGGGAAGAGAACCTTCTGAAACACATATCGCCGATCACGTTAAAATAAAAGTTGTAAGATGCAGAGGCGGAAATGAAAAAGTTAGATTGGTAAGAACAAACTACGCAAACGTATTCGATCCAGTAAGCAAAACATGTAAAAAAGTTGCTGTAACAGACGTAGTGGACAACAAAGCAAACAAACACTACATCAGAAGAAACATTGTTACAAAAGGAGCAATTATTGAAACAGAATTAGGAAAAGCAAAAGTTACATCAAGACCTGGACAGGATGGCGTAGTAAATGCAGTTTTAATCACCGAATAAAATAAAAATTAATTATTTTTTTTATAATTATTATATTTTTTACATCTATTTTATTTTTATTTTTTAGTTACTTTCTTTCTTTTTGTCATGGTGAATTTTTTTCCTCCACATTCACAAACGAGGTCTTCAATTCTGTTAATTTCATCACCAATTTCATAAACCTGTCCACATTTTGCACACTTGTAGTATCTTAAAGTAGGCTTGACTTCACCTGTGTAGATCTTTTCTGTATCTCCAACAACTTTTTTAAGGTTTTTTCCAATGAGTCTTGCTAAGAATGTAGTATTTCCGATTATTTCAGTACCTTCATAAAAGTTGAATCCAGGTATTGATTCATATATTACAAAGCCCATTTCATTGATAGTTTTTTGGAGCTCTAAGTATTCATTAATTGGTTTGTGTGAAAATGCAAGATAAGCAACTCCTTCACTGCCTAATGCTTCGATACCCCTTGATAGGAATAGTTTCAATCCATTTAAGGTATATGGTGGATCAGTAAATATCGTATCAAATTTTTCTGTTAGTTCATCGCTTAAAGGATTTTTGAAATCGTGTTTTATTGTTTTTATGTTTAAATCTTCTTTTTTGGATATGTTTTTTATTAGATCTAAAAGCCTATCATCAATATCTGCTACAACTACCTCTTCGCATAAGCCACTCATTGCAGTAGGAATTGAAGTTAAATCATCGTCCCCAACAAAAAGTATTCTATTACCTTCTAAATCTCCCCTATCTGCCATAAAAGCTGCCCTGTGGACTGCAGTTTCAGCCGTGGCAAAGGACTGGTCTATCAGCGTGTTTACCTTAGGTCTCATTTTTGAGTAGGTTTTATGTTTTTTAAGTATCTCTTCAAAGACATCGTCAAGAACAATCCCTCTTCCGTTGCAAACTGGGCATTTTAAATCATGTTTTAATTTAAGTTTCAACTGATTTTCAACAAAATCAATTCCCTCTTCTTTGAGAACTGCTCCTTTCGGATTCCTTTTTAAAATTTTCTGTCTTTCCAATAATGATCTGACCTTTGCCACGATTGGAAGCGGTAATTTTGTGTATTGGCCTATTTTTTTTGTAGATATGGGCTGGTTCCTGTAGATACATCTTATTATGTCTTCAACCGCCCTTTCTCCTTCTGCAATATTTGCATTTTTAGCTATCCTTTTTAAAAAAGACATTCTGAAGCTAATTTCACTTTCAACGTTTTTTTTAGTGTTTTTTCCCATTTTTCCAATAATCTTCATAATTTCCCTTTAATAATTTATTTTATGAAAAAAATAGTGGTTTATTATTACTTCATATTATGTACATTTACACTAATTTAAAATAAATTATAATCAATGTATTCAAATTTATAAATTAATATTCCTAAAATAAATATGCCGAGGGGGTGATTCGAACACCCGACAACTGGATCTTCAGTCCAGCGTTCTCCCAGGCTGAACTACCTCGGCAATGTTTCCAACTGAATCCAAACTAAGCATGTATCTTCTTATATAAATACTTTTCGCCGAAAAGTTTATATACTAGAAGTGAAATTGTTATTGTGCTGATTGGGTGAATAAGAAGAGCCCCCATAGCTTAGTAGGTAGAGCGACGGACTGTTAATCCGTAGGTCGCAGGTTCGAGTCCTGCTGGGGGCGCCATTTTTTTAACAATTAACCGATTTAAAAAAACAAGGGACCGTAGCTCAGCCTGGTTGGAGCGCTCGGCTCATAACCGAGTGGTCAAGGGTTCAAATCCCTTCGGTCCCATAAATTTGGATTTGATAAAGCGCTCCGGTGGTGTAGTCCGGCCAATCATGCGGGCCTTTCGAGCCCGCGACTCGGGTTCAAATCCCGGCCGGAGCACTTTATTTTTTGTGCAGGGGTTGTCGAGCCTGGCCAAAGACGCAGGACTTAGAATCCTGTCCAGTAGTGGTTCCAGGGTTCAAATCCCTGCCCCTGCACTATAGCGTGGCCGGGGTGGGGTAGTGGCTATCCTGGGGGACTGTGGATCCCCTGACCCGGGTTCGATTCCCGGTCCCGGCCCTTTTACTTTTTTAACGATTTTAAGAGTTATTTGGTCTTATTTTATATTTATTT
>NZ_AQXV01000016.1:0-10574 GCF_000376965.1 Methanothermococcus thermolithotrophicus DSM 2095
ACAAACTACAATGTATGTATTGGATGTGGAAAATGTATAAAGGCATGTCCAAATGAAGGTAGGGATGTTAAAGAAGAAGGATTTATGGTGTATGTTGGAGGTAAGACCGGAAGGGAGGTAATAGAAGGAGTAAGCATGAAATTAATGAGTGTTGAAGAGATACTTGACTTTATTGATAAAGTATTGATCGTTTACGATAAATATGCTAAAAAACCGGCAAGGGAAAGATTGGGCGCAGTTATGCAAAGAGTAGGTTATGGAAAGTTCTTAGAAGAAGTTAAAGAACTTATGAAACAAAATTAAATACTTTTTTAATCTTTCAATCTTTTCAATATTAAAGAATTTAACCATAAAAATTTTTATTACTTTTTAAGTTTTTTTCATAATAATTATATCTCATCCCCAAACTAAAAAACATAAGTATTAGTCGTTTTCCCAAAAAAACCGGTCAAAAATCTTTTTATATTATTAAATGCACTATATAGATTGTCAAAAAATAAAAAATGAGGGTGAGAACATGGTTAAAGTTGCAATTTTAAGATGCGATAGTGCAGCAAAAACCTGTCCTGCAGTAGGCTGTATGACCGCGGCATTAAACAAAAAAGACACATTTAAGGATTACGAAGATTTTGAACTTGTAACCATGATAACATGCGGTGGATGCCCAGGAAGACTGGGAATAAATCAGATAAAACAGTTGGTAGAAAAGCACGGAGTAGAAGTTGTTCACTTTGCAACATGTACAACAGCACTTAAACCAAAGTGTATCTATACTGATGAAATGAAAGAAGAAATTGAAAAAACTGGGGCAAAAGTAGTGTTGGGTTCCCACTTCTAAGCCCAACTTTTATTAATTATGTTTTATAGATTAGAAATTATACATGTAAAATCCTAATAAAGAGGGGGTTGTATGAAGATATCACGATATAAAATTGAAGTTGACCAGGACAAATGTCTTGGTTATGAAGAATGTGGATTGTGTATTAAAGCCTGTGAAGAAAACATCCTTGTGCCTGATCCTGAAACTAAAAAGGTAAAAGTAGATAAAAATAAAGAGATTTACTGTGATGGAATAGGTTCCTGTTTAGATGTGTGTCCTGTTGATGCCATAAAAATCACAAAAGAAGAGGTAGAGGTAAGTAGTTCTGCCCATAATAATAGTCATGCTCATTCACATTCGCATTCAGAAGGACACAAATGCCCAGGTTCAATGGCAATGACCTTTAACAGAAAAAAATGCGAAAGTAACGACCAAGGGATGGATTCAGAAATAGAGTCAGAGTTAATAAACTGGCCTGTTCAACTTCATCTACTAAATCCAATGGCACCATACTTTAAAGATGCTGAATTGGTAATTGCAGCAGACTGTGTTCCATTTGCCTATGCAAACTTCCATAAAAAATTCTTAAAAGGTAAAGTTTTAGCCATTGGATGTCCAAAATTGGACGACGTTTCAGAATACGCTGAAAAAATAAGGGCGATTGTTGAATTGAACAATATTAAAAAAGTGGATGTTGTAATAATGAGCGTTCCATGCTGTCATGGATTATATGCGTTAGTAAAAAATGCACTTGAAGGAACAGGCTGTGAAATAAGAAAGCATGTGATATCAATTGATGGTAGGGTAGTTGAATAAACACTACATTGAACTCTGCATAAGAGTATTAATATACGATAAAACGTAATAATAATTATGTCACATTGGAGCGTATAATGAATAATATTTGTGTATCTTTTTGGATAATAATTGTCAAAAATTCATATATATGATAAAAAACAAATGTAAATTTGTTAAATAAAGGGTGAGTCTATGGAAGACATTAGACAAAAAATAAAATCAATTATAGACGGTATAATGGGGAAGAGCTCCAGTGCTGTTACAATAACTAAGTCAACCGGGGAGGGTATAACTATGAGACCATCAAAAATGTTCTGTTATCAATGCCAAGAAACTGCAAAAAATACTGGATGTACAATCATCGGAGTTTGTGGTAAAAAAGACAACGTGGCAAACCTTCAAGACCTTTTGGTATATACTGTGAAAGGTTTAGCAGTTGTTCGTGAGAATTTAGGATACTCAAACGATAAAACCGATAGATATATCGTAGACGCATTATTTACAACAATTACAAATGTAAATTTCGATGATAAAGATATTATAGAAAAAATAAAAGAAGGTTTGGCACTTCGTGAAGAGGCCGCATCAAAAAGTACATGTCCAGGATGCGGTGGAGATTTGCCTGACTGTGCAACATGGACTGCAGATTCAGACGATGAAATTATAAAAAAGGCAAATTCACTTGAGGTTTCCGTTCTTGCAACAGAAAATGAAGATGTCCGTTCTTTAAGGGAATTATTAACTTACGGGGTTAAAGGTATTGCAGCATATCTACACCACGCCATGGTTTTAGGATATGACAACAAAGATATTCACAAATTTATAAGAAAAGCACTTGTTGCAACAACTGATGATAGCCTATCTGCCGACGAGCTCACAGCACTCGTACTTGAATGTGGTAAATATGCCGTTGATACAATGGCATTACTCGATAAAGCAAATACCGAAACCTACGGACATCCTGAAATAACCGAAGTAGATATTGGGGTTAGAAACAACCCTGGTATTTTAATAAGTGGGCACGATTTGAAAGATTTAGAACAACTCTTAGAACAAACAAAGGGAACTGGTGTTGACGTATATACACACAGTGAAATGTTGCCTGCTCACTACTATCCTGCATTTAAGAAATACGACCACTTTGTAGGAAACTACGGGGGATCATGGTGGAGACAGAAAGAAGAATTTGAAGCATTCAACGGACCAATTGTAATGACTACAAACTGTCTTGTTCCGCCTGCTGAAAGTTATAAGGATAGAATATATACAACAGGAGTTGTAGGATTCCCAGGACTTAAAAGAATACCAGAAGATGAAAATGGAAATAAGGACTTCTCAGAAGTAATCGAACAGGCTAAAAAATGTGCTCCACCAAAACAACTTGAAACTGGTAAGATTGTAGGTGGTTTCGCACACAACCAAGTATTGGCATTAGCAGATAAGGTTGTTGAAGCTGTAAAATCAGGAGCTATAAGAAAATTCGTTGTAATGGCTGGATGTGATGGAAGACATCCTTCAAGAGAATACTACACCGAATTTGCAAAGAAACTTCCAAACGACACAGTCATATTAACCGCAGGATGTGCAAAATATAGATACAATAAATTAGGTTTAGGAGACATTGGTGGAATACCAAGAGTATTAGATGCTGGACAGTGTAACGACTGTTACTCATTAGCAGTTATTGCACTTAAATTAAAAGAAGTATTTGAATTAGATGATATAAACGACCTTCCAATTGCATTCAATGTAGCATGGTACGAACAAAAAGCAGTTGCAGTTCTATTGGCATTACTCTACTTAGGTGTTAAAGATATCGTATTAGGTCCAACACTACCTGCATTCTTATCTCCAAATGTAGCTAAGGTGCTTGTAGAGAAATTTGGAATAAGCGGAATAACCACCGTTGATGAAGATATTGAAAGACTGATAAACAAATAATTGCAAAAATAAGAATTAGCTATTGGTCATTATTAATTACTAACTATCTTTTATTTTTTTTAGGTGACATTATGATAGAAACAGTATATAATTTTACAACCGAATCTGATTCAAAGATTGTGGAAAAAATAGTTAATACCGACGAAGTTCAAATTATTCATATGATATTTCCAAAAGGGGAAGGCACACCTAAGCACTTTACAAACTCAAAGGTTCATTTAATAGTTGTAAAGGGAGAGATGACATTAACTTTGGAAGACCAAGAGCCAAAAGTATATCCTGCTGGATCAATAATTCATTTGCCGTTCAATACAAAGATGATTGCTCAAAATTTAACATGTGATGTTCTTGAATTCTTTGTAATCAAAGCACCACATCCTTCAAAAATAGGTGGTCCAGAAGAACCAATTAAAATTAACGAATAACTTAAATAAAAAGTAATGTTCATAATATTTACAATATAACCATTGCAATTTTCTATGCCCTCGATAGGCATACAGTTAAATATATGTGCTAAATTTAATTTTTAAATTAAATAACTTATTACTTTTTTATTATTTTTTATAATAGTTATATCTTCATTATTAATTTAAATGAATACTAATTATCCATTTTTAGGGTAAAAATAGTCAAAAATACTTTTATATTACAAATAAGCATATAAATTAATTAAATTGAAATCTCTTTGAGATTGTAGCTCTTCGATGGTGATATAATGCAATTAGAAGAATTAATGGAAAAAATCATGTCAAATAAAATGAAACTGTCCTTAATGAGTAGGTTGAAGTCAATAGAACAATATAATAACGAATTATACAATGATATATCAAATAGTCAGATGAAGGATGTAGAAGCACTTTATGAGAAGTACATGATATATATTGGGGGAAAACCTAACATAAAATTTGAATTAGATGGAGACATTAGGGAAATTTTAAAAGAAACTATAGAATTAGAGAAAAAACTTATAAAAGAGAGTGGAATGACCTTTGGAGTAAGGCAAACAACAATACATTGTCTCACAAATGATGAAAGGTTTTACCATTACTTGAAAAATATTTAATTTAAATTTCATTCCTTCTTTTTTAATTAAAACTAAGAGGCGATAACATGATAGATGCACACACCCATCTAGATGTTAGAAGTTTTGAAGATATGGAAAAGATGGCATTAAGTGGAATTGAAACCATTGTAACATGTGCCCATGACCCATACAAAATGAGTGTTCCAGAAGTTTATCTTGATCACTGGGATAGGTTGATTAATTTAGAAACAAAAAGAGGAAAAATGGCAGATGTGGAAGTTAAGGTAGCGTTGGGAGTTCATCCTATGGGATACCCTAAAAACTGGGAGCTCCTTATAAAAAAACTTCCAGGGTTTTTAGACAATGAAAATGTTGTGGCAATTGGGGAAACTGGATTACATTATATTGCGGACGAAGAAAAAAACCTCCTAAGAGAACAACTAATTCTTGCAAAGGATTACAACATGCCAATAATTGTTCATACTCCGGAGAAGAATAAGAAAGAAGCGTTAGTTGAGATTTTAAAACTTCTCGATGAAGTTAAAATAAAAGACGATTTAGTAATGATAGACCACATAAACAAAGAAACAGTAGAGTTAATCGATAGGGATGTTTACGTTGGTTTGACTGTTCAGCAATCAATGAAAATAGATCATGTTGAGGCATCTGAAATAATAAAGAACTACGATAAAAAATTTATTTTAAGTAGCGATTTAGGAAGTTTAAAGGCAGATATCTATGCACTCCCAAGAACCAAACTCCATATGAAAAAAATAGGGGTTGATGAGAAGAAGATAACTGATTCAATTTACAAAAATGCAAAAACGTTTTACAGGTTATAGGCATACTCCCACTTAATTCATGAATTTAGATATTTTTTAAATACATTAGAATTAATCAATATATCGAAAATTTTAAATATAATATGGCCCTATTTTTTAAAAAAAATAAGGTGTTAATAATGAGTAAAAAAGGATTAGGGTTTTTTGAAAAGTATCTTTCAATATGGGTGGCATTGTGTATAATCGCAGGGATTCTAATGGGCAATTATTTATCAATAATTCCTCAAACACTCTCAAAATTTACGATAGCCAATGTTAACATTCCGATAGCAGTTCTAATATGGGCGATGATTTATCCAATGATGGTAAAGATTGACTTTAGAGCTGTAGAGATGATAAGAAAGAATTACATTAAAGGAATGACAATAACATGGGCTGTAAATTGGTTAATAAAACCATTCACAATGTATCTATTTGCTTCATTATTTTTAATAACGATTTTTTCAAAATTGGGCTTTATTCCATTGGAATTGGCTAAGGAATATGTTGCTGGAGCAATACTTTTAGGAGCAGCTCCATGTACTGCCATGGTGTTTGTTTGGAGTTATTTGACCGATGGAGATCCTTTATATACATTAGTGCAGGTAGCCACAAATGATTTAATAATACTCATCGCCTTTGCTCCAATAGTTGGGTTCTTAATGGGAATAAGCGACATTCCTATTCCTTACGATACGTTGTTCCTTTCAGTATTCTTATACGTAGTTATACCATTAGTTTCTGGATATCTATCAAGGAAGTATCTAATGGCACACAAAGGACAAAAATGGTTTGAAAAAACATTTATACCAAGTTTAAATAAGGTTTCAATATTAAGTTTATTGATGACTCTGGTGATTTTATTCTCATTTCAAGGAGAAATAATACTAAACAATCCCCTGTACATATTGCTGATATCCATACCACTAACAATACAAACATTCTTTGTATTTGGTTTGGCATACACCTGGGCAAAAAAATGGAAATTACCACATAATATCTCTGCTCCGTCAGCACTTATTGGAGCAAGTAACTTCTTTGAGCTTGCGGTTGCAGTTGCGATAACATTATTTGGGCTCAACAGTGGAGCTGCACTTGCAACAGTTGTTGGCGTTCTTGTAGAGGTTCCATTGATGCTAACACTTGTCTGGATTGCAAATAAGACAAAGTGGTGAAATATTATATTACTGGTGCTATTTGATTAGGTGAAAAATATGAAGGTTTTGTTTGTTTGTGTACACAATAAAAGAAGAAGTATAATGGCAGAGGCATTTGGGAAGAAATATGGACTAAATGCCTATAGTGCAGGGTTGGAAAAAACCGATGGTGTTGATGAAAAGGTTGTTGAAGTTTTAAAAGAAAAAAATTTAAACGTAAAACAGAAGCCTCAAACAATAGACGAGGTTGTTAGAGAGGTTGGAAATTTTGACGTTGTCGTTACAATGGGATGTTTGGATAAATGCCCATTTGTTCCAGCAAAAAAGCATATAGGTTGGGATATTGAAGACCCTGCAGATAAAGATATTGAAGTTTATAGGAAAGTCAGAGATGAAATCGAGAAGAAAATCGAAGAATTAATCCAGATATTAAATTATTAAGGTGTGGTGATATTAATGAAAGTCACATTTATCTACCATGAGGGAAACAAGAGAATGGAGAAGTTCTATAAAAACCTGCTAAATGAACCAGATTTTTGTAGAATATGTGAGGATTGTTATAACTGTAGAGGAGATTGGAGTTTTAAGGATAATGTAAATGTTTTAGAAGTAAAGAAAGCATACGAGGAATTTATCGACAATCCCTATGAATATATTCCAGAAGTTCCAGAAGGGGATGTTTGTATAGCTCAACTACATGATGATTTACTGTATGAGCTCCCACTGTTTTTAAAGGAAAAAAATTATAGGGCTCTAATAGTACCTTCTGAAGCTCCAGATGATTTATCCATTGCTATGAGAAATAGTTTAAAAGAAATGTGTGAGAACAACGGAATAGAGTTTGAGAATCCAAAACCGTTCTGTTCCTTAAAGAAGGTAGAAGGTAAAAATGCCATAAATGAATTTATAGAATACTTTAGAATTGGAGCTCCAGAGATTGAAGCCGAGGTAGTGGGACATACTATAAAGGATGTTAAAGTTAAAATTTCATCACCATGCGGGGAAACCTACTACATCGCAAAGAGGATAAAAAATAAAGGAATTAGAGAGTTAAAAGATGAAATAGCAAATGCCCACCACAACTATCCGTGTTTGGGAAGTATGGAGTATGACAAGGAATTAGAAGACACGATACTACATGAGGCAGGATACATAGCAATAGACTCTATAAAAAAGGCACTATCATCGCATAAATGTAAAAATAAATTTTGTTCAAAAGGTTGTGGAGGATTCTTATAATCGGTTAAAATAAAGGCTTTATGGGTACCTCAAGCTAATAATATGTTACATATTCTTTTTTCTATTTTAATTAATTTTAAATTATTTAACTAGTTGTGTTTATTTTTTATAGAATAATTTTTATAAAGTTACATCACCATATGGTAGTAAAATATTTTAAAATAATACATTTAATAAAGGGATAATATGAAAAACAATGTTTTTGTGGTCATCCCCGCATACAATGAAGAAAAGATGATAGGGAACACCCTAAGAAGATTAAAGAATGAGGGATATAAAAATTTAATAGTTGTGGACGATGGGAGCTCTGATAGAACCTCCGAAATAGCAAAAAAGGAAGGTGCAATAGTTTGCAGACATATAATAAATAGAGGGTTAGGTGGAGCTCTGGGAACTGGATTAAAATGTGCTCTACAGTACAAACCAAATGTTATTGTAACATTTGATGCAGACGGACAGCATGAACCAAAGGATATTGAAAAAATCGTAAAACCTATTTTAGAAGATGATTATGAGGTAGTTGTAGGCAGTAGATTATTGGATGAAAATGAAGTTAAAAATATGCCAACTGTTAAAAGGATTGGAAACTGGGGATTAAATTTTGTAACATATTTAATGGGGGGCCATTTTGTAACTGACAGTCAGAGTGGTTTAAGGGCATTTTCTTACGGAGCTGCTGAGAAAATAACCAATCAATTAAAGAGCAATAGATACGAAGTTTCATCAGAGTTTATAGTTTTAATTAAAAGAAACAATTTAAAATTTAAAGAAGTTCCAATAAAAACAATATATACGGATTATTCCATGGCAAGAGGAACGAATGTATCGACAGGATTTAAAATTTTATTTAAGTTGATTATACAAAAATTAATTTAAACTTTATTTTATGGTATTCTTATTATTTATTGGACAGTATCCATGTCGTATAGCAATTAGAGGAAGATTAAAAAGAATATATCACTTTTAACATATATTTTAAATTTTATTAATTAAAAAAGGTTGAAATCATGTTTAGTATAAGAAAAATAATAACAATATCTGATTATGTAACGGTAATAAACATTGTTTTAGGGATGCTGGGGATATTATTTCACGATTTCAGGTTTATCTATGCGTCAGTTGTTTTTGATGCATTGGATGGTTTTGTTGCAAGGAAAACTAACACAGTATCCGAATTTGGAGCAGAACTGGATAGTATTTGTGATGTTGTTAGTTTTGGTGTGGCTCCTGCATATTTGACCTATTACTACTTTGAAGGAAATCTTAGTTTAATAGCTTCTTTAATATTCTTAATTGGCGGAGCTCTAAGGTTGGCAAGATTTGGAATATTGGATGTCAAACATTTTGTCGGATTGCCTATCCCTGCAGCTGCTTTGGTTTTGTGTGTAGTATCTCAAATGATTTTAGAATACAACATAACTTCAAATTTAGCTTCAATAACTGCCATAATTGCCGGGTTTTTAATGGTTAGCGATATTCAATATCCGAAATATCCTCAAAAGATATCAATGGGTATTTTTGCAGTTTCATTAATTCTCTCGTTATTCGGGATTGTAGAACCTCTGGCATTTTGTGCTATAGGATATGTTCTTTATGGCATTATTAAATTTAAGGGATAAAATCGTTTAAAATGAGAAATAATTATTATAATCGTTCTATCAACAACATAAATATTCAAAATTAAAGAAATTTCTATTTTTATATTTTAGTTTAAAGATTCACTATTTTATGCAGTATTTAATAGAATAATAAAATAATAGAAAAATTTATATTTAATAATATTTATTCTCGATAATATATTATTGAATAAAATGGTGATAGAGTGTTAAAAAAGTTAATAGGATTATTAACAATCCTGATTGTAGCCGTTGGATTCTGTGGATGCATAGATGGAACAGATGTAGATGCAGATACTGCCACACCGGCACAATCGGGAGCTCCGGCTGTAAGTGAAGATACAGGAAAAATAAAAATAACAGATATGCTTGGAAGAGAAGTTGAAATCCCAAAGGACGTAAATGAAATAGTATGTGTTGGGCCGGGATGTTTGAGGTTAATTACCTATTTAAATGCTACCGATAAAGTCGTTGGAATTGAGGGCTTTGAAAAGAAAAAAAGTACAGGAAGGCCTTATATATTAGCACATCCTGAACTTTTAAATCTTCCAGTAATTGGAAATGGAGGACCTAGCGATATCGGTAAAGGACCAAATGTAGAACAGACCTTAAAGGTTAAGCCAGATGTAATATTCATAACCTACATAACTAAAGAGAAAGCAGACGAAATTGAGCAAAAGACAGGTATTCCAGTTGTTGTTTTAAGCTATGGAAAGTTGGCAACATTCGATAATGAGGACATATTTAACTCTTTAAAAATAGCAGGAGAAATTTTAGATAAAGAAGATAGAGCAGAAGAAGTTATTAAATTTATAAAAGATTGCGAAAATGACTTAAATGAAAGAACAAAAGACATTCCAGATGAAGAAAAACCAACAGTCTATGTTGGTGGAGTGGCATTTAAGGGTGTGCATGGAATAGACAGCACCCAATGTAAGTATCCCCCATTTGAAGCAGTTAATGCCAAGAATGTCGCTGATGAGCTGAATAAAGAAGGGCAGGCATTTGTTAATAAAGAACAAATTTTAAAATGGAATCCAGATATTATATTCATTGACGAAGGAGGATTAAAATTAGTTATGGATGATTATAAAAAGAATCCTGAGTTTTACAACTCATTAAATGCGTTTAAGAATGGGGAAGTTTATGGACTATTGC
>NZ_AQXV01000017.1:0-11116 GCF_000376965.1 Methanothermococcus thermolithotrophicus DSM 2095
CTGTGGATCCCCTGACCCGGGTTCGATTCCCGGTCCCGGCCCTTTTACTTTTTTAACGATTTTAAGAGTTATTTGGTCTTATTTTATATTTATTTTTTTCTTAAAAATTAGTCCCCTTACCTTACATAGTCCCCCTGTCCAAGTCCTTTTGTATTTCTTTTAATAATTTCTTTTTTCTACTATTGGAGTGAGCATAAACCATTGTTGTTTTTATATCCTTATGTCCAACATAATCTCCAACAATATCCAACCCATAACCTTTATTCAGCAAATCTACTACCCTCCCATGTCTGAGGGAGTGCAATGTAATTCGTTTATTTTTTGGGATAATCCCCTTACCTATTAGGTCGTTTATAGTCCCCTTAAACACCTTCCTAATCCAGTAGTCTCCAACCTTGCTACCATTTTTATTTTGGAATAAATAGTCGTTGCTCTTTTTTGATTTCATGTAATAATCCATATAATGTTTTAATGCCTTCAAAGTGTCATAGGCACATACTGTTAATCTTACCTCTCTGCCTTTTGTATCTCTAAATTTAAAAATACCTTTTTGGAAATCACAATCTTTTAATTTTAAGTTTAATATTTCTCCTATCCTTGCCCCTGTGTCGTAGGTTAATCTTATTATTAGTGCATCCCTTACCTTTGTTGCACTGTTGGAACGGAGTATATGTTTTATAATTTCATTTACTTCCTCTGATGTTAGTTCGTCAAAGTGTTCCACTTCGAATCTTTTGAATTTTCCTAACTCTTTGCAGTATTCTTTAAACTTTGCATATTCTGATGAGTTTTTTAAAAACATTATTTTGTAAAATACAGATAAGAGCTTGTAATAATGGTCTTGGGTGTTTATGGAGATGCTCCTTTCTTCATCCAAGTATTTGAAGAACTTTATAAAGTCATTGAATTGTAGTTCATCAGGTTCCTTTTCCAGTGTGTTAAAGCAGTAGTTTAGGAATACTCTTAATCGTTGTATGTCCTGTCTCAATGTGCTTTCCTTAACATTTGCGAATTTTCTAATTTCTGTGAATTTGTCTATCCAGGGTTTTGTTTTATCTACTTCTTTGATTAGTAGCAGTTCTTCTATCTCTTGCATGTTCTCACAATATCTTATAAACCCCATCTTTTGGTTCGTATATTTCTCCATCCTCTTTTAATTCGTCCAATGTATCTACTAAAAAAATATCTTCAACTTTGAATTTTTCTTTTAGTTCTTCAAAAGATACATCTTCTGTTCTATGATTAAAATAATCCAATACTTTATCATACAGTTCCTCCCTGTCTTCAAGCTCCATTCTTAAATATGCCTTTTCTCCATCATGTTTTGTTATTACCATTGCTATTTCTTTGTCATCTGTTTCTTCCAATAATGCCAATATCCATCCCATACCTTTTCTTATCATATTTGATAGCATTTGTTCATTTAGTTCCATATTTTCACCTCTTCCAGAGATTTATGTAAATCCTGCCTCCGCTGTTCTTTCTATTATTATATATCCTTGATTTTGAACAGCTCCATCTTTTTAAACTGCTGAATACTTTTACTATCCTATTAACAACATATTCTGCGTCTTTTTTCTCTGCTTCTGAATTCCACATTACCCTAATGCTTACCATTTTTTACACCTCTTAAGTAATCCGCCAATACCCAAATCTCGGGCTGTAAATATCCCCCCGAATAGATAATACTTCTAAAATACGCTCTACATCTTCAACGAGTATTTTATACTCCTTTTCTGCCCTTTCAAATATTATCTCTTCGCTTACCATGTCCTTACATTTATTCTCATCTTCGATAATTTTTAATATTTGTTCTGATTTTTCCCTTTTGGATTTAGGTATTCCATAAACTTTATCAATATCTATTTTTCCAGATTCTGGGTCGTAAGATATTTGCTCTAAACAGAACTGCATAAGTTCTATTGCTTCTCTTGCATCATCCGCATCAACTTCATTCTTTAATTTTGCCTTTGCCACTGCTTCGGATAATCTTATAAGTGATTCTGCCTGCCTGGTTGTAATTGTGATTGCTCCATTTTTTGATAATTTCCTCATTTTTAAGTAGTAGTTAATGATTAAATCCTCTGCTTCCTTTGATATAGTTGGTTTGTTTTCATCAACATAATAAAGATACTTTATTAACAGTTCATCGGAAAGCTCAACACCGTTTATCTTTACCTTTTTTTCAGTTCCCTTTATTTTTTCATTTCCACTTCTTATTATGAATTTTAAAATATCCCTATCGTTTTTCTTGTCTGGAATGTCCCTTAATGGAAATATTAAATCAAATCTTGAAAGTGTTTCGGGTTTTATTGGTACCTGTTCCATGACTGATAGGTTTGGGTCATATCTTCCCAATTTTGGATTACATGCCGCCAATGTTGCACATCTTGCAGGTAGTTCAAGGTTGTTTTGCATCTTTGTAATTTTTACCATTTGGCTTTCCATTGCATCATGGACATATGGCATTACTTCTTTATTATGTGTAAATTCATCTAAACATACAGTTCCCCCATCTGCTAATGCATAGATGCCCGGTTTTACTACCCATGATTCTCCAAATTCTGTTTTTTCTTTATTTATACCACCCATTAATCCTGCCCCTGATGCTCCTGACATTGTGGCATACTTTACATTTGGGAGTTTTTTAAGTTGGTGCATCATTGTAGATTTTCCTACCCCTGGGTCTGTAATTAAAAGAATGTTTATATTCCTTCTTCTGTCTCCTTTTTCCACCCCCTTAACTTGTTGTAGGAAGATGGCTTTCTTTACCTTATCCATTCCCTTTGTTTCTCTAAGCATGTAGTTTGCTAATTTTTCTATAACTTCTGGGTCTTTTGCTATTTTATTGATGTTTTCAATGTCATCATCTGTGATGTTAATATCGATGTTGTCTATTTCTTCGTATCCAAATGCGTATAAGTGTATATCTGCAACAGACGTTCCTTTTTTGTATTTTTCAATTGGCACTGCAACTACCCTTAACTTTCCAGAATATATTGGCTCTGAATCTTCAAGGAATAATGATGCAGTGTGCTGCTTCCCATCTTGTGAAACTTCCAATTGTTGGACAATTAATTCTTGGAATGTTATCCTACTCTTCGTGTCAATTGCCATTCTTTGATTAGAACATTTTGGACATGATACTTTCTTTTTTTCAGGGTCTTCCCAGAAGTCAAGTTTTACATTCCTTGTAGCTCCACATTCAAAGCACAGATATTCCGCTTCCGTTGTTCTTGATTTGTTCTTTGATGCTTGAACTATTGAACATTCAAATTCTACAAGTTTTCCTATGTCATTTGCTCCTATTTCTGAAAGTTTCTTTTTTGAGTTTAAGGGGTTTAAGATGTTTATATAAACACATTCTGGTTTTTCTGCGAATATTTCTTCGTATGTTTCTTTGTATATGTTCGTTAAGCTGTCCCTTGTCTCAAAAGGATGGTTCAATATTATGTCGTTTATTTCTGCTAAATGTGGGAAGGCTATAACAAAATCCTTAATGCTGAATACTCTATTGTTATGATTTTGTGAAAGTGTGTGTTTGAAATACTCCTTTATTTCGCTACTGTGTTCGAATATGTATGCATCTACATCAGATATTAGTTCTTTCTCATCCTGTATTGAAAGTATTTTCTTACCATTTATTGTTTCTTCTTTTATTTTTCCTTGTTGAATAAGTCTATTTTTTGCCATAGATACAGAATTTTTCGTATGGTATTTTGTTAATTCTTTATAGACTTCATCCCATTCGTTGGTTCCGTTTTCGATAAGTTTAAGTATTTCGTTAGATATACTCATATTACCCCTCTATTAATTTTAAATAATCTCCTTCTTTTTTTACCACTCCTTTTTTCTCTAATTCGTTAATGAACAATATGAAGTCAGAATATAAGCCAAATCCTGAAATATAGAAAGTAGTCAATATTTTAGCTTTTTTTCTTTCTTTTAGAAAGTTTATTATTTGTTTCTCTTTTTCTTCTGCATTTTCATTTTCTATTATAATTCTGGCCTGTTTTCCGATGAATTTTTTAGGTATTGTTATGTGTCCAGTATTTCCTATTGGTTTGATAGTTTTGATAAGTTCAAATTGTGCCATAGTTCCACCATAATTGTTAGTAATAACTTATTGGTTAGTAATATGGATAACCGAATATATAAAATTTTCTATTTTTGGTTAGTAATAACAAAAAAGTTTGAAATAATATTTACGGGAGTGATGAAATATTGTAGTTTTAAACTAAAAAAGGGAAAACTATGGACTTATTAAAAATAATGTCAAAAAAGAATAATAGATTAGTTTTGGAATTGTTGTCTAAATATGATAAACTCTACTACAGTGCTATAAAAAAAGAATTAAAAATCTATGATAAATTACTAAATAATTCATTAGATGAATTAGTTAGTGCTGGATTAGTTAAAAAAGAAGTAGAAAACCCCGAAGTAAGAACATCAAAAGTTTATTATTCCCTTACCGATTTTGGAAAAAAAGCAGTTAAACTATATGACTATGCAGAACAGTTGGAAAAGGAACTGGAAGAAAAACATTCAATAATCATTAATGGCAGTGTTGGAGACAACAACATCATAGCCAACAACATCCAGAACTCAAACATCTCTTTTAAAAAATAATCATTGTCCCTATTGCAATAATAGTTTCTTTTAAGAAAACATAAATAAAGTTTATTTTAATTGAAGTTCATGAATTCACGTGAATGACCTTAAACCATTCACGCAAAAAGAAGCAATTTTAAAAGAGTATAGATTTAAATAACTCCTATAAAAGCCCATTCACATATTCACGCAAAAAAATTTTAGGGGTAAATTTTTACCTCCGAAACCTAAAAAATTACATACTCAAACCTAAAAATTACCCCCTTGAAAAAATTATGTGAATATGTGAATGGGTTATTATCATTGAGTATAAAGCAAAATCTCTTATAAAATCCGTTGTATTATGTGAATGAACAGACACCCGTTCACGTGAACGGGCGGTTTTTCTAATAAGGAAAACTTGAATAATAAATATATTAATATGATAGGTGGTATATTTGATAATTGACAGCAATTTAATATGGGATATTTTAAAAGTATTTTTTGGAATGATTCTTGGAATTGGAATAACAATTATAAAATACAAATATTTGACAGCCCATGAGAATCAAAAAACTATTGCAGAAATGAAGGGAAGCTTTGAAGAAAGATACAAGAATTGTGATAAAAATTTCAATGAGTTAATTAGAAGGAAGAGAGGAATGAATTTTTAGCATTAGTTGGTATTGTTTTACTATTGGGTATGGCAGCTTATTTTTTATCTAAAAAATAATATCAAATATATATTTCAAAACAACAACTACTATTGGAGGAACAACCACATACTTAATTAACAAATGGAATGTTATTTCTTTTATTGTTATTTTCATCAACTTTTTTAAAATCTCTTTTTTCTTCGCATCCTTCTGGAATGTCTCTTTGATTTTCAATGATATGATTATCTTCAACAGCATGCTTAGTTTTATAATTTCGTAAGTAATTTTGTGCATGCTTCTTTGCATCGTTAAGAATAAGAAAAAATTCATTAGGATACAATGCAAAGTATCCTATAACCATAGAGATTACTATAAAAATCATATACCAAAACTGCCCTGATATTGTGAAAAATACCAAATCCATGATTCCAACTACGAACATATATAAAAATATTTTCTTTTTTTCATCTTCCATACACTTCACCTATCTATAGTTCCAATATTGGAAGGTATTTGGCTGGACACAATGTTCCCTGCTATATGTTCCATTCCACCAAACCACCAACTTATGATATATAGAATTACAACAATTCCTACAATAATTAATGCATTAATTATACCCCCTAAAATGTGGATTAATATAGCATTAATCCAGCTAACTTCAATGTGTTTTTTTATAGTTTTGATATATCCTATCAATCCAAAAATAGAAGGTATGGTTTTAAATAATGTTGTGTATTCCGGTGAAAAGTATATAATAGCAAAAAATGCAGGAATGGAAATAATTAATGTATAGATAACTGAATTAATTGTTGCCATGATTAATAATCCAATGGCTTCAAGATACGATACGTCCCTATTAAAAAATCTACAGCTTATTTTAAACCCAATGGCATTTATTGCCGTAATTATTATAAACCCCATAATGGCAAATACGAGAAGTGCAGTTGTATCCATTATTCCACCAATTTGGCATTTAATCCATTTATATATATGTAGCCATGGTCATTTTTTGAATGTTTTAATTTTTCAGTTAACTCTTTATTTATTTTTCTATATCTATCCCAATCTACATCCTCTGCACACTTGAATAGCACTTTTATTTGACAGTTCCCCGTTATTGTTTTATCTAAAAGTGCTATCCTCTGAGTGATTACAACCAACTTTAAGTTCCTTTTCCTCCCCCTTGTGATGAGCTCTAACAAACCACTTGATAATTTATACTGGGCTCCTCCGCAAAATCTTGCCTCATCTATTGCAATAATACAACCCTTTACATTATCAAATATTTTTTGATACAATTTATCCAACTGTTCCAGGTAATCCTCCTGCCTTAGGTTAGGAACATACCTTACAACAGGTTTAGTTCTTAAATCATTCAATATATTTTTGGTGGAAGTTTTGGCTATACCATCGTATTCATCTTCTGGGTCTATTATTACAACTTTTATTTTTTCCTGCACGGCAGGTTTTAAAATATTCCTTTTAAAATATTCTGATTTACCTGTTCCAGATGCTCCATTGATTATGACATGTTTTATATTTGCTCCTGTCATATCCTCACTCTTCTATTTTATCCAAAACTTCTTTGAATTTATCTTCATACACATACGCTACAACCGTTATTTGTTCTGATTTTTCAACAGCATCTAAAAGGAAGTCAAATATTTTTGCATTTGTAAATCCAAGTGCCATTTTAGCCACTTTTATTAAATCTTCATTTGCTTCGATTTCTTTTTTTGTGTCGATATTGATTTCTTTTAATGTTTTTTTTGTAGGTATATCGATTATTTTAATATTCATACTACCAAGCCTCCGCATATATTCCAGTTTCAGTAGGTTTTAAAGTATTTGTTGTAATTTGCTCTTGTTTTGATTCCTGTTTTTTATTTTCCTTACCTTCTTTTTTACTTGATTCTATACCAGCCGCCTTCTTTTCCATTTCATTTAAAACGCCCTCAAATTCCAAAGACAAAATAACTAATTGTATTAAAAAACTTATGTCATTCGCCTTCTGGACTTTCTTATATAATTCTGCATTCCTTGCAATTGTTTTTTCCATACATACACAAATACGGTTTATGGCGTCCTTTCGTTCCTTCACAAAATCCATGACTACTTTTTGTTTATTTTCTATGTTTTTATGTCTCATAGCCATGACAAATAGCATGACCAATATTATGCTTTCTAATAAATCCTTTATTTTTGCGGTTTCTTCTGATATTTCATCGGTTTTTATTTCGGTTTCGTCATCTACATCATTAAAATCATTTTCAATAATTTCAAAGTTCTTTAAATCTTCTTCAATTATTGATTCTGTGATGCTGTTGATGTCAATGTCTGGTTTTGACTCATGGTTTTCAACAACCTCTTTTTTGATTTCAATCATAACCACCACATTTTTTAGAATTTACACTAATTTTTATGTAAAATCCTTTTTTTATGCTCTGTTATTTTCAGAAGTTGCAGAAAACTATTAAAATTACTAATTTAGTAAATTCCAGAAAATATATAAAATTAATAAAAAATTAAGGCATAAAAAAGGAAAAAAACAATTGTTTATTGTCTATAATTAATAAGCTTAACTAAAAATTTGAGGTGTAAATATGGCAGACCCAGTATCAGTAGGAATAGATATAGGAACATTGCTTTTCATGTTCATTGCAGCAGGTAGCATTGTAGGAGTAATTGCATACACAAAATTCAACAGCTACATGCATGGAAAGCAAATTAAGAACGATATAAGAACTGAATTATTAGACAAAGAACAAACAAAAGAAATCAAAAGGATAGAAAGAGAAATAGACAAAAGTCAAACAAAGTAATCAGGAATTGAGGGAAAGAGTAGCTTATTTAGAAGGAGTAATTGAAATGCTTTTAAGAAATAAATAATTCTCATTTTCTTTTTTGGGTGATATTATGACTATTATGGGTGTAGATGTAAAAAAAGCAGTTGTTTCGGCAATAATTTTTTGGATAGTTATTGTAGCATTGAGCTCAGCAGTTAAGGCAATACTTCCAGGAGACCAGGATTTAATGTAATGGTGATATTATGATAGGGGTTATAGAAAAGATAATCGGTTCAACAGTTAAAACAATAGATGCGAAGGATAAAATACAGTCATATCTAAAAGAGAGCTATATTTACAACGCATTTTATTTTAATGTAGATTTTGATGATGAGGTAGAATTAACAGCAGACACTCTTAATCAAATAGACATTGGAATATACGCAGGAACAAAGGATAAAAGCTTCTTTTTAGGAACTTTACTTGATATTAATGTGCTTTCATTCTTACAAAACGGTAGAAATATAGTTGATTTGAAAAATAAAAAAGTAAAATCATTATTGACTTATGATTATAATGATGATACTTTGAATACTGCAATATTCCCCTACTTACTCCCAGATTGCCAGATTGAAATTACAAACAAATTAGAAAAACAAATTAAGGCAACACTTGGGTATATTGGACTTGATACAACAAGTTATGTTCAATATGTAAAAGCAAAATATGGAGGTCAAATATCGGAGGAACAACTCAAAGCACAATTGAACGCATCAATAAATAAAAGAATATTCACAGGAAGAGGAGAAACCATCACAGCAACAGAACAGACATTTACAATATCCTCTGCGAATGGATGGTATGATAGAATTATAATATATGTTCAGGAAGGAAACATCAATGAGTTGGAACTCCAAGCACTCCAAACAGTTGTTGAAAGAAACGACATGGAAACATTAACTGACATAACATTTTTAAGAAATGATAGAGACCCAGCCAAAGCAACACCACAGCAAATAGCAATAATCGAAAACCTACCGGCAAATCATAATTTGAATTTAACAGTAAATGGGGATAAAGACACAAAATTTAGAATTTTAACTGAACGAGTAGTTTAAGTGATAATATGATAGCACCTAAGCGGATACTTACAGCTTCAAGAAACTTTGCAGTTAAGAATCCACAAGCTGCAACAGCAGTTACGGGTATTGGTGGATTGGGTATTGGATGGGTTGGAGCAAATACAAAAAGAGATATTGAAGATGCGTTCCAACCTAAAAAACCAAAATCATTATCCAGTTTAATTTTAATTTTAATTCTGGTTGGTGCAATTATATACGCAGTAAAGAGATGATAGCATGCTTCCAATAGGTAGAGTAGCAAGAAGGATGGTTAAGCCCAGACCGCATATAAGACCACGACCACCAAGAAGAATGACACCACCACGTCCAAGAAGAGTTCCACACAGTGCAAGAGCTCAGATAATGAGACCACTCAGACCACATATAACACCTCCAAGAATGCCGCACATACCACATATTAAAGCACCAAGAATACCTAAAATCAGAGCTCCAAAAATTAGAATGCCAGAAGTCCCTCATATGAGAATACCAAAATTAAGAACTCCAAAGTTAAGAACTGGAAAAGGAGTAAATGAACCAAAAGTTTCAAAATGGGACAAACTAAACGCAATAGTTGGTGGATTGGGTATAGCAGCAACTGGTGCAGAATTGTATATGATGAGTAAATGGATGGGGGATTCTGGGGACGGTGCTTATGAAGATACAGGATACGGAGAGGATTATGGTTATGGAGATATGGGATATGGTGGAGGATATGGCGACATGGGATATGGCGGATATAGTGATGCAGGATATGGAAGTGGATATTTAGATAGTGCTGGCGATGCACTAGGCGGTGCAGTTTCTGACTATCTCCCTGATAGTGCATTAGACCCAAGCGGGGACATAGAAAATGGAACACTTCAACCAACCGATGACGGCGGATATGTTGATGAGAATGGAAATTACTATGTTCCAGACCCAGAGACAGGGGAACTTATAAACCCTAATACAGGACAGCCATACATTCCAAAAACTACAAAATACACTCTCATCGGTGTAGTGTTGGTTTTATTTTTAGTGGTTGGTGTGGTGATACACAAGAAAAGGAAAAAGGGATAATATGTATATTCTAACTGGAAATATGGAAGAAACTACAACTGAACGATTAATAATAGAAAAACAGCAGTATAAAATTTATTTCGTCATCATTATAATCATTCTACTGGTGTTATGTTATGGGGTCTATAAACGCAGTAATAACTGATGCAAGCAATGTAAATAACTTAACTAGGATTATAACCACAACAACGGGCAAAATAGAACACAATATTAACAATTCATTTAAGATATTGGGTGTTTTATTCTCTGGTTTCCAATCTGAAAGCCCTGCTGTGGTAAGTGTAAGACCTGATGATTTTGATTTTATAAATATGTATGTATTCAAAGGTGTATCTGGTGCTATGGGATTAAAAAGTCCAGTTTTCAACCAAAAAATAATAATTGAAACAAGCGGAACAATTGAGGCTCCTATTTACTGCACAATAATATATGAGATATTGAGAGGTGATACAAATGGCTGAAACAATTGGAACAATTAACACAAAGGGACAGGCTGGAGAAATAGTAATATCAGTTCCTGAGGATTTATGGGAAAACAAAAACATCTATTCAATAGGTGCAGATATAAGTGGTGATGATTTCCAAAACGGAGTAAGGGTTCAATGTGTATATAACGGAAGATGGACGGATATATCAGATAGGACTTGTAGGTGTGATAGATTAGAAAATTTAAACAACACAGGAAAAATAAGAATAAACGTCACAAAAGAATACAGTGATACAATTAGAGTTTATTGGGTAAAAGAAGACGTCCAATAGTGGTAATATGAGGTATGATTATTTTATCAAACCAACGGGGGATGTAAAGGAAACAATACTCAATCCTATTTTAAAAGAGGCTCAAATATATGATATAAACCCATCCAGTGAAGTTAAGGAATACTTGATAAAACCAAAT
>NZ_AQXV01000018.1:0-11506 GCF_000376965.1 Methanothermococcus thermolithotrophicus DSM 2095
ACTCGTGAATTATTAATAATATTATATGAAAAAATATAAATAATCTAAAAAACTAACTATTGGTAGATAAATGTAAATGATTAGGATTTACAATAATAATGTGGTGTAACTTACAGTATTTTACAGCATATTTAATTTTTCAGGATGGTTGAAAATATGAAGATTTTAGGCATTAGTGCTAGTCCAAGACTGCAGGGGACTCATTTTGCGATAAATTACGCACTTGATTATTTGAATGATAAAGGGTGTGAAATAAAATACCTATCGGTATCAAGAAAAAAGTTGGAATTCTGCATTCACTGTGATTTCTGCATAAGAAAAAAGGAAGGATGTATTCATAAGGATGATATGGATGAATTTTATGATGGTTTGATATGGGCAGACGGTGTTATACTGGGAACTCCAGTTTATCAAGGAAATATTTCAGGACAGCTAAAGACTTTAATGGACAGATGTAGGGCAATAGTTGCAAAAGACCCTCAGGTTTTAAAAGGTAAATATGGAATGGGTATTGCAATAGGTGGCGATAGGAATGGAGGGCAGGAAGTAGCTTTAAGGACAATACATGATTTTTACATAATAAACGAAATGATTCCAATTGGCGGAGGCTCCTTTGGGGCAAATCTGGGGGCCACGTTTTGGTCGCGGGACCTAGGTAAAGATGGGGTAGAAGCAGATGAAGAAGGTCTCAGAGTTTTAAGAAAGACGTTAAATAAATTTTATAATGCCTTAAAGGGTACACAGTCGTTTGACGAAAGAAAGTTATAACTTAAATCTTAAATACCCATATATATCATGAATCAAATAAATGTCAAACGACTATAAAGGTGATCGAATGGTAAAAATAGCCTGGGGAATAACCGGATGCGGGGATAAGATAGAGGAAATTGTAGATTTGATGGTCGAATTAAAAAATAAGTACAATCTTGACGTGGACATATATGCCTCAAAAAATGCGAAAGTGGTTTTAAAGTGGTACAAACTTTGGGACCTATTAATAGATGAGTTTTACGATATAAGGGAAGAGGTAAATGCAAATGCCCCATTTTTACCTGGCAAGCTACAAACTGGAAAATACGATTTATTCCTTGTGGCCCCTACAACTGCAAATACAGTTGCTAAGATTACTCATTGTATAGCTGACACCTTGATAACAAATTCTGTTGCTCAAGGGGCAAAGGCTAAAGTGCCCATATATATCTATCCGCCGGATAACAAAATAGGTGAAATTGAAACAATAATTCCTGGGGGAAGAACTTTAAAGTTATATATCAGGAAGGAAGATGTAGAAAATGTTGATAAACTTCGAAAGATGGATGGCATAACAGTTTTAGATAGCGTAGATGAAATAAGTAAAGCCATTTTAAAGCATGTGACGGATGATCATAAAAACTAAAGCTAGATGAAAACCAAATTACGATTTTCTGCTCTCGACAAACTTAAATATTTGATTAAGTTTGTGAGTTTAAAATCTCGTAAGAGTAAGAGATTTGTCTCGATCGTAGAGAAAACCAAGAGATGGTGATTAAATGTTACAAATTGAGGATTTATCGGTTAAGGTAGGAAATAAGGTAATTTTGAAAGACATACATATGCACATTGAAAGGGGAGAAACTCATGTGCTATTTGGTCCCAACGGTGCAGGTAAATCAACCCTTATAAATACAATCCTTGGAAATCCAAAGTACGAGGTTATAAATGGAAGTATAATTTTTAGGGGAAAAGATATAACAGACATGCCAATGCATGAAAGGGCAAAACTTGGAATTGGAATCTCCTATCAAAGTCCTCCAGCAATTCCAGGAGTTAAATTAAAAACCCTGTTGGAGGTTATTTCAAAAAGGGATTGGGAAGAAGTAGAAAAGATGGCTGAAACCCTTAAATTTAAAGACTTCCTTGAGAGGGACGTAAATGTTGGGTTTTCTGGTGGTGAAGCAAAGAGGTCAGAAATACTCCAAATATTTGCCCAAGATCCTGACTTTATAATGTTTGATGAACCGGATAGTGGGGTTGACGTGGAAAACGTAGAACTATTAGGTAAATTAATAAACGAACTATTGGATAAAAATAAAAAACTCTGCGATAGAAAAAAATCCGGTCTTATAATTACCCACTTAGGATACATATTAAACTTTATGGATGTTGATAAAGCACATATATTATTCGATGGAGTTATCGCATGCTCTGGAAGCCCTAAAGAGATTCTTGATCAAATAATTAAACATGGTTATGAGAGGTGTATTGCATGTTATCAAGAGAGAAGCTCTCAACAATAAGAGAAATGGCAGAAAAATACAAAGATGTTCCTGCACCATTAGGGGAGGACATAGATTTAAGCGAATATAGAATAGAAGATGAGACGATATCTATATCATCATTAGCTGAACTGGATGAGGAATACAAACAGGCACTTTACAATGTAGGTGTTGATGTTGAAGAAAAAGCCACATCTGGTTCATACCTTCAAATAAACAATGAAGCCGTTTATTCAAAGATGAGCTCTAAAGTAGAGATAATGCCTATATCCGAGGCTTTAAAAAAGTATGATTTGGACGAATACTACTGGAATGCAGTTAAAATATCTGACAAATATACTGCAAGAACTGAATTGGAGTTAACGGAAGGTTACTTCATCAGAGCTCCGAAAGGAGTTAAGGAAACTATGCCTCTTCAAACCTGTCTTTTAATTGGAAGTGAGAATGTCTCCCAGAACGTCCACAACATAATAATAGTTGAAGAAGGTGCAGAGTTACACGTAATTACTGGTTGTACAACTTCACCGCATGTTAAATCAGGATTACACATAGGGGTTTCAGAGTTCTATATAAAGAAAGGAGGTAAGTTGACATTTACCATGATACACAACTGGGGAGAAAACGTTCATGTAAGGCCAAGGACAGGAATAATTATTGAAGACGGCGGTGTATTCATAAATAATTACGTTACAATGATGCCTGTAAAATCAATACAGAGCTACCCAACAGCTTACTGCGTTGGTGAAAATTCAAAAGCCACATTCCAGACCATACTCTATGGTAAAGGTAACTCCAAAATGGATATGGGGTCAAGAGTCGTTCTCTCAGGAAAGAACAGTAGTGCCGATATGGTTTCAAGGGTAATTGTTGTTGATAATGCTGAAATAATAGCAAGAGGACATATTGTGGGAGAAAATGAGGACGTAAAAGGACACCTGGAATGTAAAGGTCTTATTCTCTCAGATGATGCACATCTACATGCAGTTCCAGAGCTGGAAGCTAAAAAAGCAAATTTGGATTTATCGCATGAAGCTGCAGTAGGAAAGATTGCAGAAGAACAGTTGCAGTATTTAATGTCAAGAGGATTGACAGAGGACGAAGCCACTTCATTAATTATAAAAGGTTTCTTAAGTGTGGATATTTCGGGACTACCAGAAAATCTTGCAAAGGCTGTTAAGGAAATGATGGATCTAACACTTGAAAATGCACTCTAAACATTAACTTTAACTTTTTAACTATTTTGAATATGAATTATTTTTAATCCACATATAATGTGTTGGATCAGGTTATGCGTACTACGCCGGACTATGTTTTAATATCTTAAAATACCTTGAAGATACGGGGAAAAAATGGTAAATGTTGAAAGAATTAGTATATCCTTCTCAAAATTTCTTTTAAAGGAAATAGACGATGTTGTTAAAAAGAAAGGCTACTCAAGTAGAAGTGAATTAATAAGAGATGCTACAAGAAAGCAAGTATTAGAGAACAACCAATTAAATAGGGAAGGAAATATTAGTGGGATTATTATTGTTGTTTATACTCCAACAAAAGAATCACTTGAAAAAATGAGCAGAATATACTTTGAACACAACAGTGTAGTTAAATCGATAAATCAGTCCTATGTAACCACTTCCTGTGGAAAAAATAAAAAAGTAGAAGTTTTTATTGTTGAAGGAGATGCAGAAGAAATTTCCAAATTTTACGATAAAGTTTCAAAGATTGATGGAAAGATTTACGATAAAGTTATAGTATTTTAATTTTTTATTTATTTTATTTGTCTATTATTTTTCCTCTGATGTATGAGGATAATCTTTCAACACCGAATAGTATTAAGAATATTACCAATAATATTGCGAATACATCCTCATATTTAAATACCCTGAATTTTATGACAAACTGAAAACCTAAACCTCCGACTCCAAACATCCCGAGCATAATTACAACTCTAATATTGTGGTCAAGGGCATACAGTATGTAATTTATAAATGAAGGCATGATCTGAGGAAGTACACCATACATAAGTTTTTGAGTATATGATGCCCCACATGTCTCAAGGGCTTCCAATGGTTTTGGATCAATTTCTTCAATAGATTCTACAAAAAACCTGCCTATCATGCCAGTTGAATGAATAGCTATTGCAAAGATTCCCTGTGCGGCACCCAATCCAACAGCAGGTATTAGTAAAAACGCCCAAACTATATCGGGAATCACCCTTGCAATCATAATTATTGTTCTTGATATTGCATATACTGTTTTATGAATGGTCATATTTTTAGACGCCAATATTCCCAATAGTATTGAGGATATTATCCCAAAGAATGTTCCAACATAGGCTATTGCAAGTGTTTGAATGGTCGGATCAATTAAGTCAGGTATTGTTGATAAATTTGGAACTCTTGCCAATTTTGTGATTTTCGGGAGCTCCAAAATATCCTCCACGGTTAAACCAACATACTTTGCACATATTAAAAATAATGCAGTACATAGTATGGCAATAATTACACCATTTTTTTTAAATGTCCCCATTTGTACCACCATATATTAACTCAATAGTTTTTTTATCAACATCTTCAGGAGCTCCGTCGAATACTATTTGTCCATTGGACAGTCCTATGATTCTATCGCAATATTTTCTCGCATAATCCAATTGGTGTAAGTTAATAATTGTTGAAATATTGTCGCTTTTTGAGATATTCACGAACAGACCTAAAATCTCTTCCGATGTTTTCGGATCTAAACTTGCCACAGGTTCGTCTGCCAATATTACAATAGGTTCCATCGATAGAACCCTTGCTATTCCTACCCTTTGCTGTTGACCTCCTGATAAACTTGAAATTTTTTCATAAATTTTTTCTTCCAACCCTACTTTTTTAATATTATTTATGGCTATTTCAATGTCTTTTTTTGGGAAATAGCCAATATGTGTCCCAATTTTATACAACAAACCCCTATCGTTTATATGCGATAATCTTCCCATCAATACATTTGTGATTACGTCAGTTCTTGGAATAAGGTTAAACTGTTGAAATACCATACCCATTTTCTTTCTGATTCCTTTGTCTTTAGGAGTTATTTTTTCGCCATCTACAATAATCTCCCCGCCATCCGGTGTTTCTAAGCCCATTAAACATCTTAAAAGAGTAGTTTTTCCTGCTCCACTTAATCCCAATATGCCGACAATTTCCCCTCTCTTGATTTTAAAATTAATTCCCTTTAAAACCTGATTATTTTTAAATGATTTTTTTAAATTTTTAACAATAATCGCAAAATCAGAATTGGAGTCATCCATATTTTCACCTAAAAAAAGTATGATGAATTTATAGTTAAAGACAAAACCTTTTAGAAAAAGGTTTTGATTCCAAAACCTGATACCTACTCAACTTCGTTGAGTAGGTATATTTTGAAGGATATATTTAAGTTTGTTATGTCGGGCACTATAAACTGTAAAAAAATAAATTAAATGGTGTATTTACAACATTATAACTTACCTAATGCCTTAGCACTTTCTTCAATAATTTTGTAGTCATCAGGTGTGGCTTCAACGTATCCTATTATCTTACCGCCAGATATTTTTAAAGCATCTTCTTTTGATGTGGTTAAGAATGCCTCTTTGATTTTATTTCTTAAGTCTTCTGGAAGTGTGTCTGCCCTATAAACCCATGGATATCCTGGGATAGGATCTGATTCCCATATTACTATGTTTTTATCTTTTGATATTGTTCCGTCATTTGTCATTACTGTATATGTTTTATCGTTGTCTGCACCAGCATTTACTGTTCCTTCTTGAATAGCGAGCTCTACAGCATCATGCCCTCCTGCAAATATCATTTTTTTGAAATCTTTTTCTGGGTCAATTCCTGCCTTTATTAAGGCACCACTTGGTATTAAGTACCCTGATGTTGATTTTGGATCGACAAACGCAAAAGTAATTTCGCTTGCATGTTCTTTTAATGAATTTATATCTTTAACGCCCTTGTCGTATGTTTCTTTGTTAACTACAATAATACTCTTGTATGTTGCCTTACCGGTTTTTGCTGAAATTTCTTTTGCAAATGGTACGATATTTGGATCCTTTGCATGAGCGGATACGTAAGTAAAAGGACCTAAATACGCTACATCTGCTTTTTTATTTAATAATGCCTCCACGGCTGCAGTGTAGTCGGGAACTAAATTAACTTCATACTTATAGCCAGTTTTTTCTTCTAATCTATTAAGCAGTGGTTTCATATCTTCAAGCATTTTGGTTGGATCTTCATCCGGAATCATTACAATTTTAATAACTTTATTTTCATCTGCCAAGCCTGACGTTGCATCTGCCGCGGAAGAATCTGCTGACTGGGATACACAACCACTAAATGTGGTCATAATAACTACTATTACACACAGTATTAGCGCCATCAATTTTCCCATGTATTCACCTATTAGATTTTCTAATATATGGAATGCCAGTTAATTATCTAATTATTAGATAATTTAATTTCATTTTGCACTAAAAATGACGGATTTTTGGCATTCCAATTTAAAAATATATTAATACATATATATAATTTTTGATTGGTTATTACTATTGTTTTTAAAAAATAAACAAAATAAAACAAGTAATTAGAAAATAGATTAATTAACTTTCTAATTTTTTTCGCTAGTAAAAAGGACACATATTTTTATTTTTTATTGGGGTATTATATTAATCATGATTTTAAGCTTATTTCATAGGCCCTATTGGCCCAATAGTCTAAAGTTTTTTCCACATTTTTTTTACCGTTCTTTTTTATTGCCAATCTTCTCAAATAATTGAGAGTATTTCTTAACTCTCTCCCTGACATTAGGGGCGCATTTACTAATGTTTTTATCGCAACATTATCAATATCATCTATTTTTTCAAAATCTATCATTTTTACACCATGTAATTAATATTAATTACTATTTTGTAGACACACTAATTTAAAATAATTACTAACTAATATTTTTTGGTATATATTATTTTCCATGTATACGGAGTATTATTTTTTGAATTTTTTTCATAAAAATTATATCTTTTTTTGGGCTAAAGTTGTCAAAAATTTTTTTATATTATTATTGAATGTATAGTCAACTCGGAATAAAGCTTCCGATTACCGGCTGTTTTATTAATATAGGAATTATGGTGTAGTGTTACAACAGTATAACCGGAAGTTAAATAGAGGTGTAACATGGTTGAAAAACAAAGAAATAGATTCGGTATAATTGAAGCACTTAAAAGTGGAGATATAAAAACGTTAATAGCATCGCTGTTATACTTCGATACAGGATTTATGGTTTGGTTATTGTTTGGACCTGCTTTAGGTTTATTTATTGCAACAGAGCTTGGTTTATCCCCTGCTGAGAAAGGGTTTATGATAGCGGTTCCTATCCTTGCAGCCGCCATATTTAGAATTCCCTTCGGTTACATGTACCAGGCAATAAATGGAAAATACATTGCAATGATGGGTATTATCCTATCTGCATTACCAATCTTGTTTGTAAACTTGTTCCCAATAAACTACACAACATTGCTTATTCTTGGAGCATTTTTAGGTATTGGGGGAGCAAGTTTCGCTATTGCCCTACCAATGGCAGGGAGTAATTATCCAAAAAAATATCAAGGTCTTGTTTTGGGATTGGCAGCAGCAGGTAATCTTGGGGCAATGATGGATGGGTTGATTTTCCCACCAATTGCAGAAACTTATGGATGGAGAACTGCGGCATTGACTGCACTGGCATTTCTTGCAGTTTCATTCATGCTATGTTGGAGTTGGATTAAGGATAGTTCCCCAAAGAAGCCAGAGCTCAAAAACCATGCAATATTCAATTTTTCCGTAACCTTTGTATCATTAATAGCCGCAGCACTTGCGTTATATAACGGATGGTTTGGAGTTACTGGAAAAGTCGGATTGCTAATATTGCCGATTATTACAGGTTTAATATCGATTCTCCTCTTATCCCCCGAGTATAGGAATGCACTTAAAAAAAGAGATCCTTGGATATTCATGCTCTTCTATGCAATAACCTTTGGAGGATTCGTTGGGATGTCAGGCTCGGTAGCATTTATATTAAACGGACAGTATGGATTTGATCCAGTTACCTGCGGTATGTTAATGTCTCTTCTATCCTTCACAGGGGCAATAATAAGGCCTATTGGTGGATGGATTGCAGATAGGATAGGTGGAGTTAGGTTATTACTTGCAACCCTTGCTTCAATAGCCATATTTGACTACCTACTTGGATTCATGGTACCTCCTGCAGTAATTGGAATTCCACTATTGTGGGGATTATTTGCTTCATTTGGTCTTGGAAATGGGGCGGTCTTTCAACTTGTTCCATTGAGATGGCCAAGGGCAACAGGAATGGCTACTGGATTAATTGGTGCTGCCGGCGGTGTTGGAGGATTCTATCTATCATCAACAATGGGATTGGCAATGGAATTTACCAACTCCTATGGACCAGGTTATCTGATATTTGGAACCATCGCATTAATAGCGTTCCTTGCCCTGCTAAAATTAAAGGATGGATATATGGAGTGGGGATACGTCGGACACGACGATGATATTGTTCCAATTTCACAGAGGGTAATAAATAATGATAGATTAATCCAAGAATAGGTAATAAATAATGCTTATTACTGGTTAATATGCCGTTTTAAACAAAATCGGACGTTAAAGAGGTTGAAAATATGGGGATAAAAACACAGTGCCCATACTGCGGAACAGGGTGTGGTTTGGAGGTCGTAAAGACTGAAGACCATATAAAAATAAAGGGCGATTTGAACCATCCTGCGACAAAAGGTAGTGTATGTTCAAAAGCGGTTCTCCTCCCAAAAGCTTTGGATGTTGGAAGATTAAACAGGGTTCTTTATCGGGAAAATAAAAAGGATGATTTTAAAGAAATAGATTGGAATAACGCCTACCAGATATTAAAAGAAAAATTAGAAAGCCTTTCTCCAGATGAGATTTACTTTTATGTGTCGGGCCAATTGTTAACTGAAGAAATGTACGTTATTAACAAATTTGCCAAAGGGTTCATTGGGACAAACAATATAGATTCAAATTCTCGACTCTGTGTAGCAAGTGCTGTTATGGGGTACAAATTCGCCTTTGGTTCTGACGGTATTCCTGGGAGCTACGATGATATAGATGATGCTGATGGGTATATATTCATTGGTTCAAATGCTGCCTGGGCTCATCCAGGATTGTTTAGAAGAGTCTTAAAAAGAAAAAAAGAACATCCTGAAGCCTCAATTGTAGTAATAGATCCAAAATACACGGAAACGGCTGAAAAAAGTGATAAATGGATTCCAATAAAGGCTGGAACAGATACAGTATTCTTAAACAGTGTATTATATGTCCTTTATGAAAATAATTGGATTGATATGGAATTTATAAAAAAATATACTGAAGGTTTTGAGGACGCCCTTAATGAAGCTAAGAAATATCCTCCAAGGGTGGCAGCAGAAATTTGCGATATAGATGAAAAAGATATTTATGAAGTTGCAGAGCTCTTTGCTAAAAAGAAAAAACTCATAAGTTTCTGGACAATGGGGATTAACCAATCTTCAAATGGAACTACAAAAAACCTTGCATTAATAAACCTTCATCTTGCAACAGGAAGATTGAATGAAAAAGGATGCCCATTTTCATTAACTGGCCAATCAAATGCTATGGGGGGAAGAGAAGTAGGGTATCTTGCAAATGGTCTTCCGGGATACAGAGACGTAAGGAATAAGGGGGATAGAGAGTTTATAGAAAACTATTGGAAAATAGAAAAGGGAAAGATAAAAGACCAGCCAGGATACAGTATTGTAGAAGCGGTGGACAAAATACTTGAAGGGAAAATTAAATTTTTATGGATTGTATGTACAAATCCTGCTGTGACAGTACCTAACTTGAATAAATTCAAATAAGCCCTAAAAAAGGAGGATGTTTTTGTTGTAGTCCAGGATGCATACCATGCAGATACTGTAAACTTTGCAAATATTGCACTTCCCGCAGCACAATGGGGAGAAAAAGAGGGAGTTATGACAGGTGGAGACAGAACAATAACTCTTTGCAAAAAGTTCAAAGGAGCTCCTGAAAACGCCAAACCCGACTGGCTGATTTTTACGGAACTGGCACAAAAAATGGGTGGAGAAAAATTATTCCCCTACAAAAACAGCAGAGAAATATTTGAGGAATATAAGAAAGCGACCAAAGGTAGATTGTGCGATATTTCAGATTTTGAATATGAAGATTTGCCCAAAAGATGGGGTAAAAAGCATCTATATGAAGATTTAAGATTCCCAACACATTCTGGAAAGGCAAAATTCAATCCTGCAAAGTACAAGGAACCTGAAGATGAGAAAAAAGAAAGTTTTGATTTCATCTTAACAACAGGTAGATTAAAAAAACAATGGCATACGATGACAAGAACTGGAAAAATTAAAGAAATATTAAAAGGGGAGGAAATCCCTTATATCCTTATGAATGTCGATGATGCCATCGAGATTGGTGTTAAAGAAGGGGACCATATTACCCTTGTCTCTGACAGGGGAGAAATCACAAGAATGGTAAAAATAGGAAAAATAAAGAGAAAGCACTTGTTTACACCATTTGGGTATAGTTTGGAATTTTGTGATTCCCCTGCAAATCTCATTACAATAGATGCTGTGGATCCGTTCTCAAAAGAACCAGAACTTAAATTTTCAAAGGTTAAAGTCACGATTGCTTCGCGAAAATAATTGTTTAAATCATATACTGTAAAATCCTCAGAACTTATTAAGATTAAATGTAATAACAAAATGCCTAATTTGAAGTGGTATTATATCATTTTGCTGGACAACTATATGGAGGTGATTTAATGGAATGGAAATTGAACGATGTTATAGTTGATACAAACCAATGTGCAAAATGTTCAACATGTGCAATAGTCTGTCCAAACAACTTGGTAAAATTTAATGAAAAACCATATATTGGGGAAGAATGTCTAAGAAAAGGAAATGGGATGTGCTTTGAGGTCTGTCCAAGAGTCTCATCAGGAAAATATCAAATAAAAATCAGAGAAAAATTTAAAGAAGAATACTACTATGGAAAAGGAGACGTAGAAGGGCAGGACGGGGGAGTTGTAACAACATTCTTAAAGTATCTCTTAAAAAACAAAAAGATAGACGGTGCTATAGTAGTTGGGGATGAATGCTGGAAACCAGTCTCATTAATCGTTCAAAATGAAGAGGATTTAATGAATACTACAAAATCAAAATACAC
>NZ_AQXV01000019.1:0-12497 GCF_000376965.1 Methanothermococcus thermolithotrophicus DSM 2095
AAATTTCTTTGAAATTTGTCGATTCACAAAAACCTTTGGTTTTTGTCGAACTCACAAAAATCGAAGATTTTTGTCGAGTCGAAGCGAATTTCAAAAAATTCGCTGACTTACGAAAACCTGAAAGGTTTTCGTTAAGACTCATGAAAATCTTCGATTTTCATCGAGAGTTGAATAATCGTAGGTTATTCAACTAATTCCAATAAAATTTGCAAACAACTATAATCTGATATAGCATTAAGTCTCATTAATAGTATTAATATATATACTAGATTTTACACATATGTGTGAGTAATACTTTTGTGAGGGATATTTGTGAGCTCAAAAGTTTTGTTATACCTTTTCGTTGAAAGTGAAAATATAGGTAAAGCTATAAATGCACTTTCAGAAGGTGGAATAACAGGTTTCTTCTTGAACGATTACAAGGGTATGTCTCCACAAGATTGGAAATGATTCTTACTGGCTGAAGATCCTGAAATGGCGTTAAAGATTATTAACGAAATATCTAAAAATACCGTTATGATAGGTACAGTTGTAAGTGTTGAGAAGCTTGATGGGATAAGGGAGATAATTTACAACAGACTTTCAGAAGATAGATATACACTTATATGCCTTCCAGTTGTTGGATTAGAGGTGAATCGCCCAGATTAATGTCCATAAGTGGACAATGGGAGATAAATAATTTAAAAAATCGTTCGCTAATCTAAATGTGGATAAAATAGTGATCCCCATGAGATTTAGAAAAGGAAGACCAAAAATACCTAGGTTAATATCCGAAGAACCCAGGGTAGTATTATTTAAACCAGCAGGTACTCCAACTGCCGAATTAGAGGTTTTAAACCTGACTCTTGAAGAATTAGAATCTGTAAGGTTAGTGGATTATATGGGTTATTCTCATGAAGAAGCTGCAAATGCCATGGGGATTTCAAGAAGGGTTTTTTGGAGTATCCTAAAATCTGCAAGAAAAAAAATAGTTGATGTCTTGATTAATGGGAAAGCCCTCAGTATAGGTGGCGGCCATTATCAAATAAGAGAATGTGGGTCCTATGAAGAATGTGGTAGGGAAAAAAGATGTAGATTTAGACTTTTACCATGTAAAAAATCTAATTCTGATCTTGAATAGATGACATTAATGTTGTATTTTAGATTAAGGGTAATATCCCAGATTTAAATTAAGGGGTAAATTATGAAAAAAGATATTGACTCAGTAATTGATCGTATAGACTCAATGTTAAAAACGACACCTGAATCATATAGCACATATAAACTGTTAAAGACACACAGAGAATTTTTAATTGGAAGTACGGATTATTTAAAAAATTCCAATCATACAATAGCATTTATAGGAAAAGTGGGTGTTGGGAAAACTACTGCCATATCTAAATTATTAAATTTAATAGATTGTAGCGGAAAAGAATTATTACAAACAGGCAGTGGTAGGACAACAGTATGTGAAGTAGAAATTCGTGAAAGCAATAGAATATCCATAGAAGTAGAACCGTATTCCAATGATGAAGTAGAAAAATATTTAGAAGAGTTTTCCACGTACATCGAAAACAAAATTTTAAAAAAGACCTCACAAAGCGAAAAATCTTTTACACTAAGTAGCGAAATAGAAAGGGCACTGCGAAATATGCTTGAATTAAAAATAAGGCGATTTAAGGAAAATGGTAAAAGAAAAAGTATTGATGATGCTGTTGAGCTTTATAATTCCTGTAGTTCAAAAGATGAATTTTACCAAAAACTTTTACAGAGAATCAATCTATCAAATCGAACTACAACGGAGATATTTACATTTTCAGACAGTAAAGAGTGGATAAGGAATAATTTTGAAGAGATAAATAATGGAAAGAATAAAAATGTACCACTTCCTAAAAAAATAATTATTAATATTAATGAAAATCCAGTAAAAATACCAAAAATTAATTTATCATTTTTAGATACTAAGGGAGTTGATGAGACTGCAAACAGGCAAGATATTGAAAATCAGCTGAAAGATTCACGTACAATATCTGTACTATGTACAAGTTTTAATGATGCTCCAGATAAAGTGAGTACAGATATCCTGAGATATATGAAAGATTCAGGTTTAACTAAGTATATCTCTAAAAGAATCATTATTCTTGTATTGGATAAAAATGGAGAAGCTGAATGTATAGCTGATTTGGAAGAACCAGATTTGGAAGAAGGTAGAGAAATACGAAAAGATCAGATTGAAAGAGATTTAAAAAACTCACTAAACTTGGATGATATAGAAATCGTATTTTTTAATTCAAAAGAAGACGATCCTGAAGAATTAATCTCCATTTTAATTAATAAAGTATTGGCATTGCGTAAAGAACATGAAAATCAGGTAGAAACTATTATTGAATCGTTAGATGAAATTGAAAAACAGACTAATACGCAACTATCTTCGGAGGCTTTACGAAGAGTAAGAGAATCTGTTTCAATATGGATTAAAGATGCCGAGAATATCCAATGTAACTTAAAAAAAAATTTTACCAATATATTGGAAATAATACTAGATAAAGGAACGCATGCGTCTAGCGTAAGAGCCTGTGTTAATCGTCGTGGTCAATGGCATAATTTAGATTATTATAAAATACTTTCTGACGCCTCAAGATATCAGACTGTCAAAGCATTTGATAAATCCAAGAATGAACTTAACTGTATTATTTCCAACATGCTTAAACAAAAAGATTTACACTATCAGAAAGGTACATTAAATTCTATTCAAAATATTTTGGAGAAAAGGGTTGAAAAGATATACCAAGAAGCATATGATAGGGGAAGAGACAATTACTTCGATAATTTATTTAATGATGACGATCTATGGTCAAATATGATGCAAGAATGGGGAAAAGGGACTGGATACAAAAACCGAATTTCAAGCCATACGGAGCAGTGGTTTTTAAATCAGGATCATGATACTTTTGATAAAGAAAATAGTGAAAAACTCAATTTAATGTGGCAAGAATTATTGGTTGAAATAAACAATCTTATTGGAAATGAAAATTAACACTAAATGCTTCATAGAGGTGATATTGATGTTATTATTGGAAGTAAAAAATGTCTCGAAAAAATTTGGCGATACCGAAGTATTAAAGAATATCAGCTTTGAACTTAATGAAGGAGAAGTTTTAGGAGTCCTTGGAAGAAGCGGTTCTGGAAAATCGGTTTTATTACACATGCTTAGAGGAATGGATGGTTACGAACCTACCGAAGGTAAGATAATATACCATATTGCACAGTGTGAAGAATGTGGGGAAGTAGATGGACCTTCCAAAGATGGAGAGACATGTGGGTGCGGAGGGACGTTTAAGAAAATTACCGTAGATTTTTGGAACAATAAAGAAACTACTTATTATTTAAAGAAAAAAATAGCAATTATGCTCCAGAGGACGTTTGCCCTCTACGGTGAAAGGTCAGTTATTGAAAACATATTGGAAGCTCTGCAAAACGCAGGTATCGAAGGTCCAGAGGCAACCGAAACTGCTTTAAAATTAATAAAAATGGTTAAGTTGGAACACAGAATTACGCATATTGCAAGAGATTTAAGCGGTGGGGAGAAACAGAGGGTTGTTCTTGCAAGACAGATAGCTAAAAAACCATTTATATTCCTTGCAGATGAACCTACAGGAACATTAGACCCTAGAACTGGAAAACTAGTCCACGATGCCTTGATGAATGCCGTTATTAAGAACAAAATTGCAATGGTTATAACTTCACACTGGCCTGAAGTAGTTGCAGAGCTCTCTCAAAAAGCCATATGGCTTGAAAATGGAGAAATTAAAATGGCAGGCGATAGCAACGCTATTGTCGAAGAGTTCATGAAAACTGTAACCTCATTAAAAAAGGTCGAAGAAGTTGAAATTAGAGATGAACTAATAAAACTTGAAAATATTGAAAAGAAGTACTGTTCAGTTGAAAGGGGAGTTATTAAAGCAGTAGATGGTGTTAATTTAACCATCAATGAAATGGAAATATTTGGTTTAGTTGGAGTTAGTGGGGCTGGAAAAACCACACTTTCTAAAATAATTGCAGGTGTTCTTCAACCTTCAAAAGGTAAGTACTTCTTTAGATTGGGCGATGAATGGATAGATATGACAAAGCCAGGACCTGCCAATAGGGGAAGGGCAAAAAGATATATCGGAATGCTCTTCCAGGAATACAGCCTGTACCCTCATAGGACTATCCTTTATAACCTGACAGAGTCAATAGGATTGGAGATGCCTGGAGAATTTGCTAGAATGAAAGCAGAACATACATTAGTTTCAGTAGGATTCACCGAAGAAGAAGCAGAAAAAATATTGGATAAATATCCAAAAGAACTGAGTGTTGGGGAAAGGCACAGGGTTGCTTTAGCCCAGGTTTTAATTAGGGAACCACACGTTATCCTACTTGATGAACCTACTGGAACTATGGATCCACTCACAAGAAACATGGTAGCTGAATCAATCCAAAAATCAAGAAAGGACCTTGAACAAACCTACATCATAGTATCCCACGATATGGACTTTGTTCTAAATGTATGTGATAGAGCTGCGTTAGTTAGAAACGGAAAAATTATGAAGGTAGGAAAGCCAGAAGAAATAGTTAACATATTAACCGAAGAAGAAAAAGACGAAATGTTGAAGCAGTAATTATTTATGCTCTTTATATTATTTTTATTTACCTATTAACTCTTCAAGGTACTCTATCTCTTTTATTACTTCAGAGATTTTTTCATCCCGAGCCTTTAAAAAAGTCTTGGATTCCAAAGTTGGCCATCTTTTTCGATTCAACCTTTTTTTAAAAGGTTGGTTTGAGAGTTCTTTATTGTAGTTTAAATCGTTTAGTTCTAAGTTAATACAATTTTTATAGCCGTATTCATGAACTAGCTTTTTTAATGGTTCTGAGAAATCTACCATCGAATACCTTAAGGGATAGTGATCCTTATTGTCAATTACTCCAGATATGTGCACATTTTTTATCTGTTCATGCAGCTCATCTACGAAATTTGAACTATTTTCCCTTGCATGTGCAAAATCCAGGGTCATTTTTAGATTTTTGGAATTAAATTTTTCAAGAACTGATTTCATCTCTTCAACAGAGTAGCAAATATTATTTACTTTTTTGCGTGGGTTTTCAAGGCAGAGGATTATATTTTTTTCTTCTGCATACTTCAAAGAGATATCGAGGTATTCATAAAATTTTATGTACTCATCCTCTGTCGGAGCTCTGCTAGTAGGTCTTTTCCCCGGATGAATGGTTAAATATTTTGCACCATAAAGATTGGCAAGTTCTATGGCCCATAGAGTTTCCATAATTGATGCCTTTTGAATATATGGGTTTATTGAAGATGGATTTAACTCAATATATGGTGCATGAACCGTTAAACAGAATTTAGATAGAACGTCCTTTAAGCTATTTACATAGTCCAAGCTGTCCCTTTTTTTCCAGAAATCAGGATTTTCAGGAAAGAATTCCATACACCTTAATCCCAAGTCCTGAAATATATCGGCTATTTCTTCAATTGGATACTCCCAAAAAAACAGTGTAGAACAACCTATTTTTATCATATTAGTAAATATAATATTTTGTGTATAAATAATTAAAGGGAGGTAAATAATGCTCAGCAAGTTTAGGGGGGCTATACTCGGGCTTTCAATAGGTGATGCCCTTGGAATGCCGTCTGAGGGACTTACCAAAGAAGAAATAAAACTGAATTATGGAAAAATAGAGGACTACTCATCTCCAAAAAACCATTTTGAAGGCATTTTAACTGCCGGAGATTATACCGACGACACCCAACAAACAATAGCAATGATAAAATCAATAAAACCAGAAGGTTTTAGTATGGAACTCTTTATAAAGAATTTGATCGACTGGTATAATAATAGTCCGATAGGTATGGGCCCAACAAGTGAAAAGGCGATAAAAAATTTGATCAATGGAAATTATGAAGGGGTCAACTCAAAAACCTGTGGAGCTGCGATGAGAGTGGCCCCTTTAGGACTTTATTATTATGATAATCTTTTAGAATTAAAAAAGCATGTGATAGAATCATCAAAAATAACCCACAACAACAAAGATGCCATAGCCGGAGCTCTGACAATAGCATTTTTTGTAGCATCATGCTTAGGAAACCAAGATTGTAAAAATAAAGAGTATTTGAAGAAATGTTCAGAATTTGTATCTGATGTTTCTGAAGATTTTGCAGAAAAAATACTTCTAATAAAAAGCATGGATTCTGTTGAAAAGGGATATGAAGAATTTGGAACTGGAATAAATGCAGATGAGTGCGTACCTTCTGCAGTCCATACTTTTTTTGCAACAGGCAATTTTAGGGATGGGATGATTTTTGCAGTAAATGCCGGCGGAGATACAGATAGTTTAGGAAGTATGTTTGGAGCTATTGCAGGAGCTCACTACGGGTTTCATAATATCCCCAAAAAATGGGTTGAGGGGATTAAAAATAGGGATTATTTAATAAGTTTGGCAGATTACCTTTACAAGATTAAATTTAATCACGAATATTATTAATTTCAAATCTTACCTCTATTATAATATATACTCAAAGCAACATAAAAAGACTAATTAATAAATATCCAAGACAAGGAGGGGTAATTATGCCAGAATATGATTTTGAAATAAAATATGGTCCATCCTATTCTCTCTTGAAAATAAACCTTGAAAATCAAGAAATCACTGCCGAAACTGGTGCGATGGTATATATGGATAAGAGTATAAACATCGACACCAATATGAAGGGAGGATTAATCGGAGCTCTGAAGAGAGCAGTTGTTGGAGAAAATTTATTCTTAAATAAGTTTAAAGGAACTGGAACATTGGCGTTATCTCCAAGTTATGTTGGGGACATAGTACATCATGATTTAGAAGGAGCTCTTTATGTTCAAAGTGGGGCCTATTTGGCATCTTCTCCAAATGTGAAAATAGATACAAAATTTGGTGGGACCAAATCATTTTTCGGTGGTAAAGGATTATTTTTAATGAAGTTAGATGGCGAAGGAGATGTATTTTTATCATCCTTTGGAGCATTGGAAACCATAGAATTGAACGATGAGAGTTTAGTTGTTGACAACGGTAACCTTGTAGGTTTTACGGAAGGGCTGAATTATTCACTAAAGAGAATTGGAGGTTTAAAATCCACTTTGTTAGGTGGAGAGGGGGCAGTTTATGAATTTAACGGTACTGGAAAAGTATATATTCAAACAAGAAATGTTGAGACGTTTGCAGACTTTTTAATGAAGTACTTGCCTATTCAACCTAGAAAATAGTACATCATCCCTATTTTTTTGAATCGTTTAAATTCGAACTAAAAATGCGTGAATAACTAATAATATAAAAAATAACAATAACTATCACAAAAATAACAATAAATTAATAAAAAAATTTAAAAAAAGCTTTGGAGGTTTATAATAAGCCTGCCGCATCTAATGCTAATTTAACTTCTTCTGTTGAAGCTTCTTTTTCAATTTCTACCTTTTTGTCGGTAGGTTCAAGGTGTTTTATGTTGCATCTTCTTCTTTTTACGTTTCCGTCAACAACAACAAAGTTTTTGTCTAATACATCAACAACAACACATGTTTTTCCAGCTTCTCTACCTAATGTTTTAATACAAACTCTTCCTACTTCAATTGCAGCCATTTTACCTCACCTTATTTTTTGTTGTTGTGATCGTCGCCAATCACAAGTCATTCTTCAAATAGGGAGATATTTACTATCATCCTTTAATGCTTTCAATTGATTTGCAGATGATATTAAATACCCCTTCGATATTCCATTTTGATGAATCAATCATTATATTGTATATTGAGAGATCATCTATATCTATATTATAGATTTCTTTATATCTTTTTTTCTCGCTATTCTCTCTTTTTATCATTTTCTCTAATGCAAGCTCAATATCTTCATTTTCCCTTTCACTTATTCTCTTACATCTAACCATTGGGGGCGCCTTTAGCCATATTGACACTGTAGGCTCAACATCGTTGTTTTTTAACATCCATGCGGCAAGCCTACCTTCAAGTACTATATTTCCTTTTTTTGCCAATTCTACCTGTCTTCTGTCTATTTCTTTATCAATTTCGGGATTTTGTTCGGCGTACTTACTAAATTCATTTAGATCCATGTTCATTTCTTTTGCCATGTCTCTGAAGATGAACCCAGCGCATACGTGTTCAAGACCGTATTTCTCAGCTATCATCTTTGCCATAGTTGTAGTTCCTGTCCCAGGTAGTCCCCCGATGGTTATAATCATTCTAACACCTTTTCAACGAACTTGAAGATATTTTTTACATTAGAAAGTTCTTGCTTTTTCAATCATAACTCTTTTGAGACATTTTGGGCATAAGTAGCCACCAAATGGTCTTTCAGGTCTCTTTTCTGTTTTAGCTAACTTTGAGATCTCTGCAGGTCTTCCTCTAGGAACACCATTTAAGAGAGCTCCACAAGTTGCACACTTGTGTTTTGATACCTTTTTTCTTCTGTAGTGTATTGTAGTTTTGTTTCCAGGTATTCTTTTTGATATTTTTTTGTATGACCCGGATTTATATCTAGGGGCAGGCATTATTATTACCTCCTATATTTTTCAACATTTATTTTGTTTTAAAGTATATAAATATTACAGTTATAAAAAAATTGTAATAATCTTTAATTTGAATATACTCAATTAAAATAACCAATATTGAGACAATCCCAAAACACGTGATTTAGTTAATATATTTTCAGTTTTGGGGCCGACTCATTAATAAAATGGTAGATTAACTATACATTTATAGTATATAAAATTTTTTGTTAAATTGGATATTAAAAAATAGTTCAAATTAGTTTTTATAATTATTCATAGGTACAATCTATAACGTTAAACTAAAATTAAATTAGGCTATTTCCCTCAGTTTTTTATAAACTTCTGGGAGAATATCTATTTATAAATATAATTATTTAAAGTAGGAATGTGTCAACTATACATACAATTATTATCATTCTTTACCGCTCATCCTGAAGAAAATATTCTATCCATTTTCTCAGCTCTACCGCCATAAAGAATAAAATAGTGGCAATAAATACAAAAACAAAATTTTGAATAGTCAGATGAACCGTATGGAACAGATCTGAAAATACATAGATCGCCATAAACTGCAATACAATACCTACTGAGATGCCTAGCCAAATATATGGGTTTATGGTTAAACTTCTCTTTATATTCTTGAAAAATGGCTCACTTTCTTTTTGGGCCTGAATTCCATTAAACCACTGGGAAACCACCATTGAAGTAAAAACGGTTGTTATTGTTTCCCCATAGGGGTAGCCATTCTTAAGCATGTATATATATAGAATCAAATTGATTATGGCTATAACGACTGAAGTATATAGTATTCTAAGAATCTGAAACTTATCTAAAAACTTATCTTCTAGTTTAACTGGCTTTTTTTTCATTACATTTCCTTCTTCCTTTATAAATGGAAATGTTTTATCCTGCACCCCGTCAGCTACTATGTTTATCCACAGTATTTGAGTTGGATAAAGTGGTAAATTAAGCCCAAGAATTATGGCGGATGAGATTAAAAGTATTTCACCTAAGTTGGTTGAAACCAGGTAGTATATGACTTTCCTTATATTATTTGATATGACCCTTCCCTGCTTTATTGCATTTACTATTACCTTTAAATTGTTATCCGTTATAATCATTTTTGAAACTGATTTAGCAGCCTCTGTGCCTCCACCCATAGCAATTCCCAAATCTGCAACTTTTAAAGCAGGTACATCATTTACACCATCCCCGGTTACTGCAACAATTTCTTTGTCTTCCTGAAGGGTTTTTACTATTCTGAATTTATGTTCTGGCAATGCCCTGGCAATAACTGATGTATTTTTTAAAGTAGATATTAATGTTTTATCATCCATATCTTCTATTTCTTTTCCAGTTAAAACTCTATCTCCTTTTTCATATATTCCTATTTCCCTAGCTATGGCTCTTGCAGTTAATGGGTAATCTCCAGTTATCATTATCACCCTTATACCTGCAGCTTTTGCAGTCAAAACCGCCTCTTTTACACCTTCTTTTGGAGGATCTAAAAATCCTATAAGGCCCACTATTCTGAACTTCCAGCTATCTGGACTTTTCCAGCTATCTTCCCCTATTCCAAATGCTAAAACTCTAAGGCCATTTTCAGCCATTTTATCATGAATTTTATCGAACGTTTTGAACTCTTCTTTGTTTGTTGCCTTTTCTTTTAGGAATTCGTAAGACCCTTTTACAAAAAGTTGTTCCCTATCTTCTTTACATTCTTCATGTCCTTTACATTTTTTCTCAGATTTATTGACCGAAGCCATCATTCTAAGTTTTGTGTCAAATGGATGGATAAAAATCTGGGGATACTTATTTCTTAGATCGTTATACTCGTCACTTAGCCAGTTTGCAAGTGCAACATCTATAGGATCTCCTTTTCCATCACCACCGGCTTCGTTTGCAAGTGCCGCCACAAGTTTAACTTCCTCAATATTTGGGGAAAAAACATCCTTAACTACAATTTTTCCTTCAGTTATTGTTCCGGTTTTATCAGATGCTATAACTGTTGTGCTACCAAGGGTTTCCACAGATGGAAGGTGCCTAACTAAAACCTGTTTTTTATTTAACATCAGAGCTCCTATTGCTAAAACAAGTGTTACCACAATAGGTAGCCCCTCAGGAACTGCAGAAACAAGCAATGCCACGAGAATATACATCATATGTGAAAACTCCCTTCCTTGGAGTGTCCCTATAATACCTATAAGAAATAGTAAGAACATCAAAAAGATAATGAATCTCTTTGAAAAAATGGCAATTGCTCTTGTAAGTGGACTATCTGGAGACTCTTCCTGTACTTTTTCTGCAATTGATGCAAGATATGTATCTCCCCCCGTTTTAACAACTATAGCTTTTCCAGAACCTTTAACTACAAAAGTTCCTGATAACGCCATGTTTTTTAGATCGTAAGGGAGTGTATTTTCGGGTAAAGTATATGATGCATCTTTTTCAGCAGGCATAGACTCTCCAGTAATGGTGGATTCATTAATTAATAAGCTATTGCTTTCAATTAGTCTCAAGTCAGCTGAAACAACATCCCCCTCAGATAAAATAACAAAATCCCCTGGAACCAATTCCAAAGATGGGATTTCAAAAACCTTTCCATCCCTTAAAATCCTAACCCTGTGTTCGGTTAATTTTCTCAAGGCCTTTAACGACTTTTCAGTTTTAAGTTCCTGCCAGAACCCAAGAAAACTGTTTATAAAAACTATGCCGATAATAAGAAAAAAATCTTTTATATCGCCTATATAAAAAGCCAAAATGGATGCAAAAATCAGGATATAAATAACTGGGTCCTTAAATTGTTTTAAAAATATTGAAATATTACTTGTTTTTTCATCTTTTAGGAGATTTTTGCCAAAAATGTTTATTCTTCTTTCCGCTTCTTTTGAAGAAATTCCCTCTTGAGAAGTATCAAGTTTTTCAAAGGTTTCTTCAATTGTTAAAGATTGTGCATTATTTGGAATATCCATTGTACCCCCCGAAATAAATAAAAACCGAAATAAAAAATAAAAAATTAAAATGGATTTAGAGCCCTGCAATAACGTCTATTTCAATTAAAGCACCTTTAGGTAGGTTGCTTACCCCCACAGTTACCCTGGCAGGTTTATGATTATCGAAGTATCTTCCATAAATTTCATTTACCTTTTGGAAGTCGTCCATATTTTTTAGGTAGATCGTTGTTTTTAGTACGTTATTGAATTGCATTCCCGCAGCTTCAAGTATGGCTTTAATGTTTTCCATGACTCTTTCAGTCTGCTCTTCAATAGTTCCATTTATGAGTTCTTGGTTAAGCGGATTTATGGCTATCTGTCCCGATATAAAAAGAAGATTTCCATACATTACTGCTTGAGAATAAGGTCCTATGGCTTTTGGAGCATTTTCTGTATTGATTATCTTCATCAAATCCCCTCGATCTATTATATTTATGATATATGCGGGAAGATATATAATAATACACCTAATTAAAAATAATGTGTAACTACCTAAATTTAAAGATTGAAAATACTAAAAAATAATTCCATGATGCTAACTTTTTGTTTTTTAGTTTTAAAAAATTCAACAATATAGGATTAAACACTAGGTGCTATAGATGATAAAACTTTAATTTAATTATTTAATTTAGTTATTCAAAAAGAGAGAAAAGAAGAAAAATTATTGAAAACCATTAAAAAAGCGTTATAAATCTTTTAAAAATAAACTTTTTTAAGTCCCACGGCATATACTACTTTAAAGGACTTGATTATTCCCATCGGTTTTTAAACTATGTATAAAATAGGTGTAAATATTCCTTTTTAGCGGTTTTTATCTAATAGTTTATCAAAAAAGTTAAGGCGCAGGGGAAGGGATTTGAACCCTTGCGGAGCAAAGCTCCACCGGATTTCAAGGACTATTGTTTTATTTTAGACTAGTTTCCATTATTATTTCG
>NZ_AQXV01000020.1:0-13320 GCF_000376965.1 Methanothermococcus thermolithotrophicus DSM 2095
ATTTCCATCCCACTATGGTCTTATTTTAACATCTACATTCAAAACCTTGTAGGAATCTTCTTTACTGATTTCCATCCCACTATGGTCTTATTTTAACTTGCCAATTTCCCAGACGCATATATTGCACTTTGGTCATTTCCATCCCACTATGGTCTTATTTTAACCTAGATATGATATTTTATTGTCTTGTGCTCGGACTTTATTTCCATCCCACTATGGTCTTATTTTAACAATTCAACATCAATCACTTTTATATTCCCCTGCCTGAGCAATTTCCATCCCACTATGGTCTTATTTTAACAGTTAAGAATTTTCCTTATTTCCCTATAAAGAAGGTTGTTTCTCCCCTTATTTAAAACTTTTTATCTCGAACCTATGATTTGGAGCTCCATATATAAAGACGTGCGACTTGATAGTTGGTTTTATTTTTTAAAATAAAGAACATGCAGTTGCATAAACAAAAAAATAAACATAAATTATAAGGAAAATATGATAAAACTAACTATGATACCTAAACTAAGCTGAATCGTAATAAATTCTAACATCTAAATATGTAAAATAATCATAAAACATGGTCGGTTCGAGACCGCCTATTTATCCTTAAAATCAGAATTAAAAAACATATAAACTATAAAATAAAAAAATAAAAATAATTACCAAGGATAGCATTAAAAAATAAAAAAATTTAGGCAACTCTAACCATTCCAAAACCCATTGAGTTTTTCTCTCCAAAACCACATTCATAACCGAATTTTATTAAATCATAATCTCCATCGACCTTAAAAACCATTTCAGAACATCTGCAAAAGGTATTTTTGATTTTCATTCTTTTTGAATTATATTTCAAAACTTCAAAGTTAAAATCTAAATCACATTCTTTGCTGTAAAATGATTCATATTTTTTCTTTAAATTGTTTTTGAAGTTCTCATAAAATTTTGAATTGTTTGGCAATAAATCATATATCTTTTTTGCCCCATCTTTTTCAATTATGGTTTTTAGATAAATTGGCGAAACTGTCTTTAAAGTATCAAAGCTTTCAGGGATTTTTTCAATTGCTAAATTGTTTGGTATTAATTCAATGCCATTAATATTCATAATCTCACAATCAAGTATTCCACTTACAAAATTTTGTAAAAACTCATCATTTGGCGAAGAAACATGTAAAAATACACGTCCATCCAATGAAACAATACCTCTTTCTTTTATTATCCTTCTTTTGGGGATATTCAGCAGAGAAAATGTGAAAAACTTATATTTAGTATATTCATGTAGTTTTTTAGCATATCTTTCGTCTGCTTTATTTAATACATTGTATATGGCAGAAGCAAGCGTGTATTGATGATTAAATGGAATTATCGTATTTTTCTCAGTTCTAAATTCTAATTTTGCCCTCATAAAACATCCTCCCCTAAGTTTTTCTCAATACCTAGTACATTTCTATCTATGAACTTTCTATCCTTAAGCTTAAAAATAATTACACTATCCAATTTACTATCGATAATACTTTTAATCCCCTCTCTAACTCTTAAAAATTCTGAATCAGTTAACTCCCCCTCAAAAACACTATTCTGCACCCAATTTAACCATTTTCTTAAAAACTTTTTTACTTTGTTTACTCGTTCAACTCCCACATCATAAACTATTATCACATACATTGTGTTACCCCCATCAATTACCACCAAATAACAAACGGTTCATAAGTATCCATTTCCAAAATATGCTTTTGAAGTTTATAACATTCCAACCTTATCAGCCTTTGATAGGAAACTTTTCTGTTTAATTTCTATGTTTTATTGTTTTTTCTAGTCGCTTTTTGTAATGAGTTAAAAATATCTTCCTTCCCTCATCATTCAATAAACAAGAATTTAAATCTTTTTCAAAGTGCCTTTCATCGAGTACGTTTTTATTTACCAAATAGAAAACTAACCTATCCACTAAAAGTGGTTTAAAAATGTCTGCAATATCTAATGCTAGGGAAAATCGTCTTTCAAATGGCTCATGCAGATAAGAAACCGATGGATTTAAATGAGTGTTGAATATCTCGGAAATAACTCCCGAATACAGAAGAGAGTTTCCAAAACTAATAAGTGCATTTATTTCGTTGTGTGGTGGTCTTCTGCTTCTTTTTTCAAACTCAAAATTATTAAATATTTTATCGAAGCTCCCATAATATTCGTTTCTCATCATTGCTTCAACAGACATTACCTCAGTTATTGTCTTTGAATCTTCCAATTTTTCCAATACTTCTTCAACCGGAAAATCGATTTTGTATCTACTTAGATTTTTATATATGTTCCTTACACTACCTTCGACAAACTTCTTTGCCAGATAAAGCCTTTTCTCATTATCTAAATAATATTCTGATTGTTTAACTACAACTTTTCCAGAATAATTTTCCCCCTTTGGATAAAAAGTTCCTACGTAATTACCATATTTTCCAAAGTAATGAATCGGAACATTGTATTTAGAGAGCAACTCAATAACTTTTGAAGTAAAGGACAAACCACCATAGCTATAAATTGAATGTATTTTTTCCACAGGGATTGGTGTCTTTTTTCCATCTTTGTTGATGAAATAGATGGTATTCTCTCGCCTTATGAGTTTTCCGTCTGAACTTATGTATTTGTTGGTTTTCATCCCCCCTACCTCCAATATTAGGCTATCTTTTGTATCAAAACTTTTTTAAAGTTTTGTTCTTATCATTTGTTGGTTTTCATAGCCCCTCATGAAAAACAGAATTCATAATATGCACATTTTTTGCAGTAACTTTTTCGCTCGGGTTTTATTGGCTTATTGCCTTTTGCGATATTCTCAATATCTTCAATTATTTTTATTAATTCGGTCTCATTCTGTTCAGTTAGTGTTATTCTTTTTATTTTCTTCTTTGATGGATAGTTTAAAACACCTACTGCAGTTATTCCCATATTTTTTAAATAGTAGATATAATATAAGAGTTGATAAATATCGGCCTTTTCCATTCTATCGGATTTTTTGACTTCATGAATTTCCAAAATTCCATTCTTCTTGTTCTTTACAAAATCTATAGCTATACTGCCTATTATAAGTTCCCTATTTTCTTTTTTGTAGGTATTTTTATGGATGAAGTTTCCAATACTTACAATATCGCTGTCTTTCTCCAGTCTAACATTTTTTGAAAAGAGATAGAGCTTTGTTTTACATATAAAATAATAATTTATTTGAGCCCCCCTGATTTTTAGTTCCCTGAACGAAGTAAAGGGATTTACAAATCTATGATTTGTGGGAACCTTAAATGTGTTGATTAGGTCCATAATACCACTAGAGAATATCATTATCTACTATGTTGTTATTTTTTAGATTTCCTAAAAATTCATCATCATCGATAAATTCTTCATCCATCTCAATATCATCATTGAATCCAAATTCATATGTGTATTCATGCAAACAAATAACATACAATTTATCTTTTTTATAAACAATATCAAAATGTATCAATTCGCCATTTTCCGCCTCATTTTTGTACTTATAATAAGGATATTTTACAATATTCTCTACGTTTAAATTATTTTCCTCATTGTTATAAACACTATTTGGAATAACATCAATCTTTAAAGATTTGCTTTCCCTTACTTTGAAGAATTTACCCTCATCTTCGCTATACCGTATATCTCTATGCGAGTATCCAAATAATGTACTAATATTAAAAAATCTTTTTAAATTACTACCACTTAAATTGTAATGTTTGTAGAGCTCATCGCACATTTTCTTAATATCGCCGTAGGATATTGCATTGTTATCGTATTTTTTTAAAATACCTTCGGCATTTTTCATTAATTCTTTATCGTATGGCACATTTTTCTCTGGAACGTATATATTCAATATTCCATCAGGAGTTCTCCCCTTTCTATTCAATCTCCCACCCCTCTGCCCAATAGCGTCAATTGGTGCAACTTCACTATACATTAGATCCGCAGAAATATCTAAAGAAATCTCAATTACTTGCGTAGCAACTAAAATAAATGGTTTTTTATTTTTATTCCCATATTTTTCTTTAATTTCTTTTTCTTTTCTGTTTCTATCGTTATGTGTGAATTGAGAGTGATATAATATCACATTTGGATTTATACCATAATCTTCCAACTTATCCATTAATATTTTGTAAAATTTTTTTGATTTTGAAACTGTATTTAATATTATAAACTGAGTTTTTCCATTAATATAATTATTTATAATACTATCAAAAACTTTTTCATCAAATATTTCATATTCATTAAGAAACATCCTAAATGGCCTATAATCTAAACCTTCAACATCAACAATTGTATCATAATTCACCTTTTCATTTAAAAAGTTTGGAATTGTCCCAGACATTAGAAGATGAGGGATGTCCATTTCTTTCAATATATCAAATAACCCGTATAAATGAGATAATGTTGTTTTTTCATAATAATGAACTTCGTCAAAAATTATCACAGCATTTTGGATATTCCCCAAAGCAAAATCGGATTTTTTATAGCCATGGATAAATGAATAAATTAAATGATCAATTGTGGTAATCGTAATAGGTTTATGGAATATTTCCCCCTTAAAATTCTCATCACCAACTTTTTTTATTAATTTGGCCCCATAATCTTCATATTCATCATCTAAGTCCATATTGTCAAAGTCATCGAACTTTTTATTGTTCTCGTCGTTTTTTAATTTAATAAAACTCATTCCATGATATATTCCAACATTTTCTTTACCAAACTCTTTTTTTAGTCTATCAAACATAAAATTACTCGTTGTTTGGGTGGGCAGTGCAAATATTATTTTATTTTTATTGTATTTCTTCATTATCTCAAAAGCCCACAAAAGAGAAGCCTCAGTTTTTCCCCTTCCACATGGTGCAAACAGTATTTGAAATTTTTTAGCTTTGTGTTTTATTTCATTTTGGTATTTGTAGAGCTCGAAATTAGGAATATATTCTTTTTTTAATTTGGGAATATAATGTTCTGGGTTTGTTAATACATCATTAAATAAATCGTATTTTAAATTATTCTCCAAGATATACCTTTCAAAATTGTAGCTGGAATATATGTCCGCAGTTTTTAGTATTGAAAGCATAAAACAATATATACTTTTTATTTTTACAATGTCTTCTTTTCGATTATTTAATAAATTAATTTCGCTGTATTCGGACTTTAAACCATCATTAAGAGCATTCCATATTTTTTTAGGTTTTGCCTTTTTATCAATATCAATAGTATTAAACCCATCAAACTCAAAATATTCATTAAAATTAAGACAATTATACACATTGTAGGAATTAGTTAAAAATTTGTTTATATTGTCAATCAAATATTCGGTTTTTTTGATAATCTGATAATCATTATACAACCCACCATATAGCTGAGAATGATGCCCCAATATAGTTAATTTTACAAAATCATTCACATTCACTTTGTCCAATATGCCCATTGCATAAAAAGAATGTGGAAATTTATTTGATCGTTTGTTGTTTTTAATATTTCTTTGAAAATCTTTTGTTAATTTTCCAATATCATGTAAATAAACCATTAAAAATAAATTTCTGTAGAGTTCAGATTTATCCATATCCCATCTATCGCAAAATTCCTCAACTTCAAATTTATTTGTTTCAATATATTGTTTAAGTATTTTTATGGCATCAATTGTATGGCCATTTAATGTTTGAAAGTATTTGTCCCCTTCCTTTAAACATAACTTTCCGATACTAGTATCCAATTATCCCACCCCATATTAATATGCTAAAATACATTTATTTCCAATTTTAAAACATTGAAGTTTGTCGTTTAATTTAATATTACTCAGCGGTATTGAAACAGTTTTAAATATGCTATCCCATTTTTTTCCAGATTTATCCTTTTTTATTAATTTATAAGGTATTCTCTCAACAGTGCAGTTTTCATATAGCCCCTCAACCACGCAGTTTAATTCGGATGATTCAGATATCTCCACTTCAACAATTTCGGAAACCTCCAAATCGCAGAGTTCATCTGAGCTCCCAAGGTACAGTGGTCGTTGTGGATTTAAAAGTGCGTTATTTATACACTCAATTTTTTCTTTTTCTCCAATTATGTAAATCTCGTAGGAGGGATTTACAAGAAATTCTTTAAACATTGGTGATGAACTGTAATTTTTGAAATAACTCTTTCCATCTCCTTTTAATTTTAAGATCTTTGCCAATTCCTTAGATTTATTCTTAAAATCTATCGGAATAATGCCTATTTTTATACCCCAATCTTGAACGGTTAAATCATCCCTTTCCAGACCTAGTGCATTTGATATTAATCCCCGGATTACAGTAAATGAAGGTATTGAATATGTTAAAATTAAACTATTTGAAAGTGGTTTTCTAAATGTGTTGAAATATAACCCTTCAATTTTAAATTTAAATCCATACAATGCGTTTTTGGTATTTTTAGAAGTATCGTGATTAACAGCAGTCCTGTTTAAATATTCATCCAATGTCATACCATCACCAAAAAATAAAATAAAGAAATAAAATAATATATTTACAATGAATCCATAACTTTCTTCAAAGCCTTGTTTGGCGTTAAAACTTCAATTTCTAAACCATTCAACATATCCTTAACTTCATCTTCATTAGTTACAACCCCCGAAATCATTCCGAAATATATATCTCCATATCCCCCAACATCTTCCAATATTTCCTTTAACCTGTCGATATTTAGGGTTCTACTCTCATCAATCTCCAAAGCTTTCTGCAATCTGTGGGAATATCTATCCTGAACTGATGCAACCAATATATCCGGCGTAAAATCCGTTAATAATCGTGCCTGCTTTGAATAATCTGATAAATACCTAATTGCATCCAATATTAGTTTTATTCTTTCTTTTCTTTCATTATTGTCTACCTTATATTCAATAGAAAGTTTTCTTTCCTCATCATTTATTACTTCCTCCCCTCCAATTCTTTCAATGTCGATTGAGATACCACATTTATATATATTCGTTCCAATTTCGATATTTACAATATCCCCGCCCGTTTTTTCACCAATTTCTTTATATTTTGACCTTGTTAGGAAATCTACTGTTGAATTGTCTTCAAAAGATAATAATCCGATAGCAGGAGATACTTTTAGTGGTGAAACTCTTACAGATGAACCACTACCTTTTTTCGGCAGCATAAAACCGAATAAATCACAACCAATACAATTTTCAATATCTCCGCAAGTTTCTCCCCTATCATCTGGAACACATATATATTTATCTGTTGCTCTCCTAATCGCATCCCTGAAATAATGCCTCATAGCTTGACCAGATACATAAGGATATTCTACGCCGTCTTTTTTGTATTTTTTAACATCTATATAGTTACTTTCCCCCTCTCCAGAATTTAAATTTGTTAAATCAACTTCTGACAACCATGCAACATTTATCCCTTTTTTCATCAATATCGCCCCAAATTATTCAGTATTTTCGTTATTATTTTCACGTTTATGTTGTTTAATTGAAATATACATACAGGAATATATTTCCAATAAATCCCTCAGCTCTTTCCAATTTTCTTCATATTCTTTTACTAATGATATTAAATTTCCCAACACCATGGGATTAATGTACTTAGTATCCTCATCACTCAAAGAAATCATTTTTCTACTTATTTCCCTCATCACTCCCCAAAACTCCTCAGATGTTCTCACTTTATCCAGCTTGTAAAGTAGATTTAAATTGTTATGCCTACATACCTCTGCAATTACATGCCCTGATTTTTTAATGGTTTCTAAATGTTCTTTTGGAATACCCAATTTAGTCCACCTCCAATTGATAATAATTTTTTCTAAAATCTCTCTCGCATCGTTAAATAACACAATATCGTAGCTGTTTTTTGGAATAAAACATTTAGCAAATTTTCTAAAATTGTTAGTTAGAAATGCTTCTGATATTTTCTCCCGGAGTGCATTAGATTTATCAAAATCAGGCTTCTTTTTTTCGTTATCTCTAACATATATCTTATTCAAAAAATCCCCATACAATAAATCCCCATCTAATTCCCCAATTATCGTTCTCATTACTTCAAATATTTCTCCCAACATTTCGAACTTATCTACTTTGATATTTTTTACAGTACCACTCGGAATGTTTATAATATACCATTCAACATTAGGATTTTCATTTAATTTGGCGTTATCAATTAAATATTCGTAAAATTTTAACAATACAGAATACCTACCATAGATATCTCTATTTCCTCCAATATTGCAGTATCTATCGCTATTTTTAAGAATCCCTGCACCCCTGTATCTCTCTTTAAATTTACTTAACTTAACTAAATCATTAATGTATGGGATGAACATGTAGGCTTTATCACCCATATATTTGTATAAATAATCGTCAGTCCATTCCAATATCCCAGTTAAATAGCATTTTGGACATATCTCTTTATAGTTTTCAGCATTTCCCCTTATTCCCCCTAAACTTTTTATTTTTGTAGTCATGGGATAGGATGCCTGTTTCATATTTTGATATTCTTTTGAAAATTCACCGCCACAGCACAAACAAACTTTACCGGATTTTGAATTTTTTGGTTTAGTAGTTATCAATTTAAATATTTTAGTAAGTTCATCTTTTGGATTTAAGTATATTTTTTCTTTTAATGTATTTACTCCATTTTTATCCTTTGAACCATATTGAATAAGGATATAGTCCTTTTTCACCCTTTTTTTAATGCCTTTTTTATCTTTCACCTCAATTAATAGTTTTTCATTTTTCAATTGCTCAATTTCGCTAGCAAAGTCTTTTATAAAATTATCAATATCATCCAACTGGACTGTTATTTTATCCGGTTTTATTTCTGGATAATAACCCATATTTCTAAAAATATGATATAAGTTTTCTATCCCATTATCTATCCAAAAATCATCACATTTTTTGAATTCTAACTCCATATGACCCCCCGATTATTTTATTTCAATAGGTTACCCCGTCATCATGTTGGTATATAATATATCATTCATTATTAAAAGTGAATTAACCAATATTTAAATTTAACTATTAACCAATTTAGTTAAGTTTTATATAATATGAGGTTAAATATAGGCTCCCGATAAATATTTACGAAAGGAGAAAACATGACCACGCACATAATAAACATGGGTTTTCATACGGAACACGTGTATAAACCAATTGCAGAATTTGGAGCAAAAAAAGTAGTTTTAATTTACTCAAAGGATGATGAAGAATATACATCAGAAGAAGATTTTAAAAAAATAGATGTGGCACTGAATAAAGCAAAAGAACTATGCAACATGCTCGGGATTGATTGTGAAGAAGTAGAAGTAAAAGGCATGGAATTCGAAAAGAATGTTGAAATTTTTAGAGAGCTCATGCAGAATGAAAACAATAGAATAATTGTAAATATAACCGGCGGAAGAAAAATAACCTCTTTTGCACTACTCTACGCTTCCCTTTATGAATTTCAAAAAATAGATAAAATAGTATATGTTCACAACAAAAGAATAGTTGAGTTTCCAAAAATAGCACATCCCTACAACTTAACCAAATTTGAAAGAAAGATACTATCTTCATTAAATGAAGGAGAAAAAACAATAACCGATTTGGCAAAAGAATTCAATGTTTCCCTTCCTGCAATAGTTAAATATATAAACTCTTTAGAGCAAAAGAAACTTGTAAAAACCCATAAAATTGGAAGAAAAAGAATAGTAAATATAATTTAACTAAAATTAATTTTTAATAAAATAAAACAGAAAAAAAACAGAAACCAAACTACTTAAATAAAAAAGGGCCGGGACCGGGAATCGAACCCGGGTCAGGGGATCCACAGCAGAGACTGAAATAATGCAGTTTTTGGTGATATTATGAATGCAAAAATGAAGGATATTAAAATAAAGCAAAATACGAGGGACAAACTCAAAATATTATGTACAACGAAAGGTTATAGGTCATACGATGAATTAATTAACGAAATGTTGAGTTTCTACTGTGAAAAAAAGAATATAAAAATATCAATAACAATTGGGGAATAAATATAAATCATAAACAACAATATAATATTGGGTGAAAATATGAAATACGGAAAAACCACAAAAAAATACACAGAGAGAATTAAAAAACAACCCAGAGTAAGAAAAATAAAAAAATATGTTGATTATGATGAGCTCCCAGCATGGATAAGAAGAGCAGAGGATAGGATAAATAAAATGAGTCATGAAGAATTTTGCGATGAGATGGTAAAATTTGGAACAGAAGCAAAAAAAGCAGGGGGAGTTGTAAATTTAGTGTTTAGGGATATACACTAAGTTTATGAATTCATCGGGAGATAATATTTCTGGTGGGGATATATTTAGTTTATTTTTGAATTCTGATATTATCAATCTTTTATTTTTTTCTTTTCTTAAATCAGTTCTGTTAAATGTGATTAAATATTGGCAACCTAATTTCGATGACTCATATACTACTTTCATGTCAGACTGTTTTAAGTGGCTCAAAGTTGAAGGCAGTTTTAAACTTTTTGCTCTTTTGTATATCGTGATATTATTAGACCAATGAAAACAACCAAACCCACTTTTCAAAAACTCTTTTTTTTACATATTTTGGAGCTTGTATAAATTCATATGCCACCATTAATGGAATAATCCCTTTGATTCGAGTATTGCTACATATTAATTTTGCAAATGCCTGTGCATTTTCCATATTATTTATTTCTTCGTTTAGTTTTTTAATTGATTTTGCGGATTTTTTCAAAGTAGTTTCTGTTTCGCCCAAATACCCTAAAACATTTGTATCAACTGCAACTTTAACAACCATGTTTTCCCTTTAATAATCTTTTCAAAGGTTTTGAAAAATCAGGTATAAAATCTATTCCAAGTATATCCATCTTCCCCATGTTCCTGCTCCATTCTTCCAAGTCCTTTTCTGGATGTTTCGATTTTTCTAAATCAATAACTTTTTTACTCTTAATCTTTTCATCCTGTTCCTGTGCCTGTTCGCTTCTTTCTTCATGAAGTTCCCTTGCAACATTTAATAAATGTTGGATGTATTCCTCATCGTATTTTTCTTCATTGTATTCTTTATTTTCAATCATGTTCTTTATGTAATTTGCTACTATCTCTTTATTTTCTGGATATGATAATGTAGGGTCAATTAACGCTTCCAAATCAATTAAATCCTCATCAATACCGTGTTTTTTTAAAAACCTTTTTAAGTTGTATATTTGCAATCCCTTACTCATTACCATTTCCTCACCTCATCTATCAATCTGTTTGTGGAGTATGTCAGTGCAACAGTAAATGCAAGAACTACAATACCCCAAAAAATTACCTTGTCAAGCATTTAACCACCCCCACAGGAATGTTAAAGTATTTGCATAGTTCCATAACTTTATCATATTCCAAGATGTCCCCGACTATTTTTCCATCTTCTTGGTGTATTATAAACCTGAAATTTTCATCATCGAATGTTAAATAATTTTTTTTGAAAACTTCTTCATTGACCTTTACAGAAGTAAGTATCCTCTTAACTTCCACTATTTTCATATTTCTAAAAACTTCAATAACCTTGTGATTAAATACAAATAAAGAATATATGAAATTCTTTTTACCCTCAACCGTTTCCAAAGATAAATATACTTTCCAGGCATAATTACATATTGCATCTACGTTTTTTGGTGGTTTTGTGTTCCATTCCCTAACATCCTCATTTATAAAATTCCGTAAATGGTAGTAAAAATATTTCTGCTCTTTGAATCTCTCCAAATAATAGTTGCATAGCTCGATGTATGTATAATATTTTTTCATACACTCACCCTAATTTTATTTTTAAGATATTATACAATTGCATTTGGATGTAGGAAGGATAAGGAGAGCAAACATAAAATGTTGATGTGTTGTTGTTTTTAATAACTTCCGATAACAAAGGATAATCATTTTCCCAGTTTTTTAACATGATTAGATTTGTAAATGGTCTATTGAATAACATACCCACATCGAATTCCAAAGGTCTTAAAAACACATCACCATTAGGTAGTATCATCATCTGTCTTAATTCATATTTTGGGTCTTGGAAGTTGTTGGCACTTGTTAGATGGTATTTTTTGAACAACCAACCATCATAGGATGCTGTGGAATATCCGCAGTCCCTCACCATGAATGCAATTTCCTCTAATTCTTCCCCAATTATTGAATTATATGAATATTCTGACAGTTCATTATACCAATCTTCCCAACTTTTTTCAGAAGGATTTATCCCCAACCAATCGGCAACTGAACCTGCTAAATCTAAACAGTTTTTAGTCCAATCATGCCAAAATCCATCAAGATTTGTTGGATCTATATAATTGCTTGCAAATCCTATATAACTACTCCATCCTGTTCCGTGTGTTTTTTTCCAGTTATTCCAGTCATCTATAAGTTGGTCTATTGGAAACGTTGCTCCAACAAGTAATGCACCCACAAAAGCCAGTCCTCCTGACAGCCCAACACCAGCCAAAACCGCACCCGCAACCTCTTCAACAGCATAAGATAATCCAATATATAACAATATTTCAGGATTATCCTTAACATACTCGTATGCGTCGCCAATTTTTTCCTTACCCAACTGTATTAATCCTCCAACTCCATAGGATAAAACTGCATCCATTATGTTGCTTGCGTATTCCATACCTCTTGCAACATTCAATGTTTTTGGATCATCCAATAAATGATTATTCCAATCTGTTCCATAATCGTTCATTAATTTCATCCATTCTAAAGCCATATCTTTTAAAAAATGTATATATTGAGCATCATATATTCCCCATTCTTCCAATAAATTCCTCTTTTTTGAACCGAAAAATCCGATATAACTATTTTTTACACTTCCAAAGTTAGGCTGTATGTCTGTCCCCCAATATGTTTTTCCATTCATTGTATATGCAGAAGGAAAAACCATAATACGATTGGGAACAGAACATAATGTAGAACCTCGCCATAATCCATATCCTAATGTTTCGATTGTTAGATTGAAATATAAATATCCCGTGTAAATTTTGATATCTGGAAAGTCACTTGGAATGCTAAATGGATAATCTATAATGTCCAATAAATTAGGAATTTCAATGTCTCCCGTGGAATCTGAATCTGAAAATATTTCATTACCTACAAATGTTGTCGTGTATGTGTTGGCTGTATGTCCGTGAGCTCCTCCTCCGAACAGTTTATAATATGGAATTATTTTGAAGTCATCCACATTTCCATTTGGATAAATGTAAAAAGAAGCAGTTGGTTTTATAATGTATTCCAAAACATTATTATCTGGAGTAATAATGTTTTCTTTAACTTCATTGGATGGGATTATGT
>NZ_AQXV01000021.1:0-14801 GCF_000376965.1 Methanothermococcus thermolithotrophicus DSM 2095
TACAGTGGAAAGGCAAAATCCATATATGAAATAGATGATGACAAGGTTTTAATTGAATTCAGAGACGATATTACTGCAGGAAATGGGGAAAAGCACGATGTGAAAAAAGGAAAAGGCCACCTAAATGCCTTAATATCTTCAAAATTGTTCGAGCTCTTAAATGAAAATGGTGTTCCTACACATTTCATAGAATACATTGAACCAATCTACATGATTGCTAAAAATGTAGAAATCATACCAATTGAGGTTATAGTTAGAAATATTGCCGCAGGGAGCTTATGTAGAAAATACCCATTTGAAGAAGGTAAAGAATTAGCAACCCCTATTGTACAGTTTGATTATAAAAACGACGACTACGGAGACCCAATGTTAAACGATGACATAGCTCTTGCCTTAAACCTTGCAACAGAAGAGGAATTAAAAGAATTAAAAGAGTTAGCATTGAAAGTAAATGAAACCTTGAAAAAATTCTTTGATGAAAAGGGCATAATCCTTGTAGATTTCAAAATCGAGATTGGAAGAACAAAGGATGGAAAATTAGTAGTTGCAGACGAAATTAGCCCAGACACCATGAGATTATGGGATAAAGAAACAAAAGATGTTCTTGATAAGGATGTTTATAGAAAGGACATGGGAGATGTTGTTGGAAAATACGAAGTTGTAGCTGAAAGAATTGGATGTTTATAAGCCAATACTGTAATTATAGTTTGTGTGCGTTAGGTTAAACATATATACAATAAATTTTTATTGAAGTTAAAAGATTAATTTCAAAATAAAAGGAAAATAACAACTAATGAAATTCTATAAGTTTATAAATAATTATAAAAAATCCGCACACAACCATATATTTTAGATATTAATTTTAGTTTTTATTCATTATTTTTAAAGAACATGAAATGTTGTTATTAGAAATATTGGAAATAAGAAAAAATATGAAAATTGGCAAAATCATATCGATGGATATTGCTAGAAAACCTATAATATCGCATAGCTTATAACTGAACAATTTTTTTAGTATTAACAAGTAGCACTGAAGCATTAAAAATATGGGATAATATTTATATATTATATGTGTATTATATACACATGTGTACTTACTACACATTAAGAGGTGATATATTGAACAAAAAGATTGCAGTATTGGGCATGTTCTGTATGGCATTAACATTGCTATTTGCAGGATGTGTCGATAATCAAACAGCAGTTGATGAATCTACCACAAACGAGTTAAAATCAGAAATATCCAACTTAGAAGCAGAAGTAAATAAATTGAAATCATCCCCTAATATGATACCAAATGTAAGGCAGAATTTAGAAGGACATTCTCCTTCAATAAGTAAAATAGGTACCTATATTGACCCCGATGCAGTAGTTATTGGAAATGTAAAAATCGGAGATAACGTATATGTGGGCCCTCATGCAGTTGTAAGATGCGATGAAGTTCCAACAAAAGGAATCGTAATTGGAAATAAGGTAAATATTCAAGATGGTGTTATCATACACGCCCTAAGGGGAACAAAAATAGAAATTGAAGATGAGGCTTCTCTTGCCCATGGGAGCATAGTGCATGGACCTGCTAAAATAGGTAAAAATGCCTTTGTCGCATTTGGTGCCGTCGTATTTGCTGCGGAAGTGGGACCCGGTGCATTAATTGGACATAATGCAGTTGTAGATGGAATTGGAGTAGAAGGAGGATTGAAAATACCTGCTGGAAAAATGGTTCCATCAGGAGCTGTTGTAATGAAAGATGTAGACGGGCAGGTAAAAGCATTTTTACCTGATGGCACAGTATTGACAGATTTAAATGAACTGCCTAATGTGGTGGATTGGTATAAACCTGTCCCAGGAAAGGTTGTAGATGTAAATATTGAGTTGGCAGAAGGATATTTGAAAAAATGAGGCATAAATAAATAGAAAAATTAATGAAAATATTAAAATTGGACAAATAACATCCTATTTTCTCTTTTTTATTGGATATATTATATCACGATTTAAAACCACAAATTTTAAATTATTTTATTTAACACCAATTATTAAAAGTTATCTACCATATAAATATAATTAAAGGTGATAAAGTGGTGGTTGCAGAAGTGAGCATAATACCATTAGGCGAAGGTCCGAGCGTTTCAAAATATGTTAAAAAAGCATTAAAGGTTTTCGAAAAATATGACTTAAAAATAGAACCAAGTGCAATGGGAACCGTATTGGAGGGGGACTTGGACAAGATATTGGAGGCGTTTAAGGAGGCGCATCAAGAAGTTTTAAATGATACAAAAAGAGTTGTTAGTTCTTTAAAAATTGATGAAAGAAAGGACAAGGAAAACACAATCGAAAGAAAATTAAATGCCATTAAATAATTTATTTTTAGGAGATTTGTGCCGTATTTATGAAATCCACCATTTCACTAAGATTTTTTCTAAACGAAGTTAATTTTTCCTTTAATTCTTCGTTATTTACTGCGAGCATTTCAACTGCTAGAATGGCTGCATTCTTCCCATTATCGATTCCAACTGTTGCAGTAGGGACACCTGGCGGCATTTGTGCCATGGTGATGAGGGAATCTAATCCGCCTAATTTTACATCGTGGGGCACCGATATAACTGGTCTGTCGGTGTGTGCAGCTACTGCACCAGATACAAAACCAGACAGCCCAGACACGCATATAAATACCTTTGTTCCAGAAACGGTCCCATTAACCACGGCCTTATGTAATTTTTGAGGGTATCTATTTGGGGAGGCTATTTCGATTTTATACTGTATATCAAAGGATTTTAAAATTTCTACTATGGATTCAACTATTTTTATGTCTGAATAACTCCCAGCTACAATAAGAACACTATCTTCACCTTCATCATTCTTATTTTCATATATTTTAAATTTCTCCTCCACATCTGCAAGGAATTTTCCATAGCTCCTTGCTATTAGGTATTTTCCACCAATTTCTTTTCTTATATATTCTTGGTCTCCCTCAATTTTTTTAACCATGTTTGATTTATACTCCAAGACCTTTTTTCTAATATTTTTATCATGTATACCGATTATTTGGGCCGCCAATATTGCTGCATTTTCTCCCCTATCAATCCCGACTGTTGCCACTGGAACGCCCTTTGGGGTTTGGACACAGGCAAGTAATGCATCCAATCCATTTAATTTAGATTCAACAGGAACTCCTATCACAGGTCTGGTTGTATTTGCTTTAACAATTCCGGGTAAATGGGCAGCCAATCCTGCAATTGCTACAAATACCTTTGTTCCATTTTTTGTGCTTTCTACTGTTATATCCCTCACTCGTTCAGAAGTTCTATGGGCAGATGCCACCGTTATATCATAACTTATGCCAAAGTCTTCAAATATATTTACTGCTTTTTTTGCTATTTTTATATCTGATGAGCTCCCCATTATAATTACAACATCTGACAAAATATCACCAACTTTTTTAATTTTTTTATTATTTAGTTTCATTTAATGTAACGCCAAATAGGGGCATGAACCTACGCAGCTCATGCAGAATATACAATTCAACACATTTTTCACATTGAATTCTTCAAGATTAAGAATCACCATTCTTTCACCATATTTTATATGTGTAGTATTTACACATAATTGATATATAAGATTTTGCCCCAATTTTAATAAATTTGACCTGGTAAATTGCATGATGTCCAGCCCATAGGGGATAATCAAATAATAAAAAGCCCCAATTGAATTCAAGTACTGATTATTGGCCAATTTTTGTCATATTTGTTATATGTATAAACACAAAAACAATATGTTGCCATTATTTGTTAATTATAGTGGCGTGTATCAATTACTTAACTAATAATACGGTTAAATTTTATTTAAACATAAAATACCTTGTTAAATTGAAAGATAGGTTTATTTACTTCGATATTAAATTCTCGACGAAACCTTCGGTTTCGTCGAGAGTTGAATCTATGATTATTCAACTAAATCAAAGATTTTCGTAAGTCAGTAAAATCCGAAGGATTCGCTTCAATATAATATTTTAATTTTCGCTTAAATTACACACCATTATACATGTAAGTTTCGGCTTAGTTGAAATAAAAATTTATATATATTACTTATGTGTAATATGTACACGTGTAGTTAGTTAACAATGAGTTATAACGTGTAGCGCTATGCTTACTAAAAATTAGAAAATAAGAACTGGAATTGTTATTGTAGCTTAAATTATATAACGAGGGATATTGTGCATATAAAAGAAGCATATCATGATGGATTTAAAATTTATAGCATTAACACAGATAAAAAAAGAAAACTTTCATGGAATGATGATATATGCGTCGGATGCGGAATTTGCCATGATATTTGTCCTGTTAATGCCATACACATGGGTCCATTGGGTGCAATTGCAAAGGGTAATGTGAGAGCTCCAAAGTTGGACATCGATGAAAATCAATGTGTATTATGTGGAGTATGTTCCTTTGCCTGTCCTTTTGGTGCATTTTCTTTGGATGCGTATGGTCAGGATTTGGTAAAAATTATGGAGAAGAATGCCTTACCTAACAACATTTCTGTAACTCAAGAGGAATGTATTTTATGTAAACAGTGTGAATTAGCCTGTCCCCGTGAAGCTATTGATGTAGTTAGGGAAATGCCTGAGCGAAAAACCCTCGTAATAGGTGAAATATCCATAGATAAAGATAAATGTGTATATTGTGGAATATGTGCGGAATATTGTCCTGCTGATGCTATTAATCTTATACCTAATGAGATTAGTCCCCTTACTTTAAAACCATATAAAGACATTGTGGTAGATACCGACGCCTGTGTATTTTGCAAAGTCTGTGAAATAGCCTGCCCACATAATGCCATTGAGGCAATTTGTTATAAGTGCCCATGGGATAAAAAAATCGAAAAACCAGTATTATATGAAACAATCACAGGATATACAAATATAGATAAAAAATATTGCGTATATTGCGGACGATGTGAAATAACCTGTCCTACTGATGCCATTGAGGTTGAAAAACCATTTGAAGGCGAATTAATTATTCATAACGATATTTGCAATGTCTGTGGTGCATGTGTTGCAATATGTCCATGTAATGCATTAGATATTCCAAAAATGGAGGAACCTGCTCAAAAGATTCCAAAGGTTATACTGAATTCTGATGTATGTGTTTTATGTGGAGCATGTACCCATGCATGTCCTGTTGATGCCATAGAAATTAGGAGAGAACTTAAAAAATAGATGACGGGTTATGCATAAGTTGGTGGTAGTTATACCATAAAAGTCATTTAATTGTACTTTATTTAATTATTATTTTTGGTTATTTAATTCCTTCATCAGCAATGATAAATTTATACCTCTATTTTTGACGGAGCTCCACGAAAATAATGTTTTTAAATACATTTTTAGAGCTCTACTAATAACATTGTTAATAACATATCATAACATTTATATATGTGTAGTATATACACATATAAGTAAATTATTTTGGTGATGGTATGATAAGCATCGACGAAGAATTATGCAAAGGATGTTATATTTGTGTGGAATCCTGTCCAAAAAAAGTATTTAGGATCTCTAAGGGATTAAACAAAAAAGGAATTTATCCATCAACAGTTGGAAATATTGAAGATTGTAATTACTGCGGCATTTGTGAAATAATATGTCCTGACCAATCAATTGCGGTGAAAAAATGACAATTGACAACAACGGAAAACTTAAACCAGGGAGTTATTTTATGCAAGGTAATGAAGCATGTGCTGAGGGTGCCATAGCCGTAGGATGCGATTTTTTTGCAGGTTATCCTATCACACCATCCTCTGAGGTTGCCGAAAGAATGGCAAAGCGTTTGCCTCAAATTGGAAAAGCATTCATTCAGATGGAAGACGAAATAGGGGCATTAGCAGCGGTTATTGGGGCATCATGGGCGGGTGCAAAGGCAATGACTGCCACAAGTGGACCTGGTTTTAGTTTGATGCAGGAACACATAGGATATGGGGCTATGACAGAAACCCCTTTTGTTATAGTGGATGTGCAGAGGGGAGCTCCTTCAACAGGTCAGCCTACCATGGCCTCTCAAAGTGATATGATGCAGGCAAAATGGGGTTCCCATGGGGATTACCAAGTAATAGCATTAGCTCCGTCCTCAGTTCAAGAGTGTTTTGAATTTACAATAAAGGCATTTAATCTTTCTGAAAAATATAGGGTTCCAGCCTTTGTAATGAGTGATGAAATAGTAGGACACATGCGGGAAAAGCTAACTATTTCAGAAGAAATTGAGATAGTTGAAAGAAAAAAGGGGCTCAATAAACTTCCATTTTACCCAGAAGAAGATTTAATTCCTAAAATGCCAGTATTTGGTAAAGGGTATAAGTCCCATATAACTGGATTAACCCATAATGAAAAGGGATATCCCGATGCAGCATCAAAACCCGATGAACATCATAAATTAGTTGAGAGATTGAATAAAAAGATATTGAATCATGCCAATGAGATATATTCATTTGAGGAAAAATATTTGGATGATTGCGGGGATGTTGTGGTGGTATCCTATGGAGCTCCTTCAAGGTCTGCGGAAACTGCTGTAACTGAGCTCCGTGAAAAGGGAGTTAGTGCAGGATATTTTAGATTGGAGGTTGTATGGCCATTCCCAGATAAAAAGATATTAGAAATTGCCAAAAAAACAGAAAAAATTATTGTGCCGGAAATGAATTTTGGTCAAATCGCGAGGGAAGTGGAGAGAGCATCAAAAGGATTTTGTGATGTAGTATTGCTTCCAAAAACGGGCGGAGAAATACATTTCCCAGAGGAAATTATTGATATGGCAACAGGGAGGTAAAATTATGGAACAACATTTTGCTTTAAAATATTTAAGAAAAGATCGATTGCCGCATATGTTTTGTTCGGGATGTGGTATCGGAACAATTATAAATTGTGCATGCAAGGCATTTGATGATTTAAATATTGATATGGATAACACTATAATGACATCAGGTATAGGCTGTTCTTCAAGGATTCCAGGATACTTTAACTGTGATTCACTGCATACAACCCATGGAAGACCTATTGCATTTGCAACAGGAGTTAAATCATATAATCCTGATTTAAATGTAATTACATTCACCGGTGATGGAGATTGTGCAGCCATCGGAGGAAATCACTTCATACATGCATGTAGAAGGAACATCGATATTACAATTATTTGTGTAAATAATCATATATACGGAATGACAGGAGGGCAAGTTTCTCCAACAACACCCACTGGAAAAAGAGCTACCACTTCACCTTATGGAAATCCTGAAAGGCCCTTTGATTTATGCAAATTGGCTGAAGCTGCCGGGGCTTCATATGTTGCAAGATGGACCACTTCTCACCCATTCCAACTGTCAAAATCCATTAAAAAAGGTATAGAAACTAAGGGATTGGCATTTATTGAAGTGATGTCTCAGTGTTATACATACTATGGAAGGATGAACAATATAAAATCCAACACGGAGCTCATGAAATTGATTAAATCAAACACCATACACATAAATAAAGTAAAAAAACTTTCAAAAGATGGAAAAGAAGCATTAGATGGAAAACTAGTGATTGGGGAATTTGTGGATAAAAAACAGCCTGAATTTACCGATGAACTATATAAAATAATAAAAAACGAATGTTTAATTGAATATCCTTCAATATCAAAAGCATCTAAGGAAGATTAAAGCTTATGGTGGTATTATGAGAAAAGAAATAAGGTTTGCCGGATTTGGGGGGCAGGGCATACTTTTGTCAGGCATAATATTGGGGAGAGCTGCTGCACTGTATGAAAATAGTTATGCCTTTCAAACTCAGTCAATAGGTCCAGAGGCAAGGGGGGGTATATCCCGTGCAGAAGTGGTAATATCAGATAATCCAAAAGACTACCCAAAGGTCAGAAATTTAGACGTATTGGTTGCAATGTCCCAAGAATCTTTGGACACCTATACAAAGGATTTGAGCTCTGGAAAAATCCTTATTTACGATCCTGATATGATGAATAATCATCCCAATAGAGATGATATAGAAATATATCCAGTTCCTGCCACAAAAACCGCTTATAATCTTGGAAATAAAATAGTTGCCAATGTTGTAATGCTTGGGGCGTTAGTAAGTATTACGAATGTAATATCAAAAGAATCTTTAAAAAATGCGGTAGTTGATGCAGTTCCATCAAAATTTAATGAATTAAACCTAAAAGCCCTCGAAAAAGGATTTGAATTAGGACATAATATAAAAGAGTGATATTTATGGAAAAAAACATACTTCCCAATATTGAAGGAAAAACCCCAAACATAGATAAAAACGTATTTATTGATAAAAGTGCAGTGATTATAGGAGACGTTGCCATACAAAAAAATGTTTACATTGGTCCAAACGCTGTTATAAGGTGTGATGAACCTCCAACTAAAGGTATATTAATAAAAGAAGGGGCGAATATTCAAGATATGGTTGTGATACACTGTCTTAGAAATACGTCGGTAGTTGTTGGCAAGGAAGCTTCAATCACTCATTCCACGGTAATTCATGGTCCTGCAAAAATTGGAGATAATGCATTTATTGGGTTTAATTCAGTTGTATTTGGAGCTGAAATTGGAGATAATACAATAGTGGGACATAACTCTGTTGTAGATGGAGTAGGGGGCGATTTAAAAATACCGAATGATAAATGGATCCCCCCAAATACTTCCATATATAAGGATTCAGATGGGATAATAAAAGCATTTTTGCCGAATGGAACTATTTTAACAGATTTTAACAAGCTTCCCGATATTCCAGAATGGTATAAAAAGGTTCCAGGAGATGTTGTGAAAGTAAATAAAGAGTTGAATTTGGGATATAGAGAATTTATTAAATAACTTTTATTTTCTAAGAAGTAGATATATATACGAATATAGGGAATATCGATAAGTTTTAATATCTGATCCATAAAAAAATATGAGCTCATAATAGGTATGATAAAGGAACAAATCAAAGAGAAAAAGCTCTTTAAGTGAAATAAGATACTAATAGAGATTAGATTCTAACCGATCTTTTATACTATTTGAGTCTATAGCTAAAAGACATGCTTATTCTATCCCAGTTGGGAAGGCAAGTCACGAATCAGTTTTAGACATGTCTAAGAAGAATAAGAAGCTAATAGTAATTGACAAGACCAAACTAAAAGTTAGAAATGAAACTATTTATTGGTATGATCTGATATCATAGTTTAAAACACAGTTGTTAATCTGGTTAGAACTTTATAGTGTTTTATATATTGGTAGAAGTCATTAAACTAATATTCTTCAAATATATTGTATTTTATATTTAATGGAATTTATTTAATGGAATTTAATGTTTGTATATTTTTATGGTGGTATCATGACTCAACATATATTAGCAGGTTTAAGAGCACTCACTGCAAAAAAACTTAGGGAAAAAGGTTTAACGCATGAAGAAATTGCAAAATTACTTAAAGTAGATAGAACTGTAATTACTCATTATTTAGCCGGCAGGATACCTGCAAAAGAAGCTGTTAAATGTGCAAAAGTTACTGCTGAAAAGTTTTATCCAAGGGATGCGGTACTTTTTATTAAAACCGTCTGTAATGATGACGACATTATAAATACAATTACGGAGACACTTATTTCTGATAATATAGATGTTGACGTGGCCATTTCCAATGAGTGTAATTTATGCAAAATATGTATGGATGTGTGTCCAACAAAGGCGATAAATATTGATGATAATATAATTCATATTGACAAAAATAAATGTTGTGGATGTGAGTTATGTCAAGAGTTATGTCCAAAAAATGCAATATTTTTAAAAATAATTAAAGACAAGAGAAGCGAGTTAGATTAATTATATCATGCTCACGGAGGCTTTTTCCAGCCTCTCCATAATGGCAAATCCCAATCCTTTTTTTTCAAAACTTTCTATGATAATTACATCTAGATTTTCCTTATCCATTTCTCTCAATATATTAAATAGATTTTTTGAAACTTGATATAAATTGTCCCTGGTTCCAATACTTCTCTTTTTAATATTATTTGGGTATCTGTGGATTGTTTCATGAGTTGCGATTATTCCAACATTCTCTCCAATTTTGTTATATTCTTCTATTAATTTGTTTATTTTAAAAACCATGTCATTAAGTTTTCCAGTAGCTAAAACTAAGGGAGTATTTGGAGCATAGTGCCTATACTTCATTCCCGGTGATTTAACTTTTTTCATATCTCTTGTAGTAAATATTTCAATATCAACAATCTCTTTTAGTTCTTCAAATGTTATCCCGCCATGTCTTAAAATCAACGGTTTCTCTTCAGTTAAATCAACAACCGTAGATTCTACGCCTATATTGACCTTCCCATCTATTGCATAATTTATTTTATCGTTTAAATCTTCCATTACATGGGATATTGATGTAGGACTTGGTTTTCCAGAGAGGTTTGCACTTGGGGCTGCTATGGGAACTCCTGCCTTTTTTATCAATTTCAATGCTATATCATGATTAGGCATCCTCACAGCAATAGTATCTAAGTTGGCGCAGGTGATTCCTGGAACAATATCTTTCTTTTTTAAAATTAAAGTTAGGGGACCTGGCCAGAATCTTTCTATTAACAACTCTGCATCCTCCGTTATATATGCCACATGTTCTAACATATCCAAACTGTTTATATGTACAATTAATGGATTGTCAATTGGTCTTCCTTTTACTTCGAAAATCTTTTGTATGGCGGAGATATTTAGGGCATCACCTCCGAGCCCATATACAGTTTCTGTTGGAAATGCCACCAATTCTCCTTTTTTTATGGCCTCTGATGCAATATCTATTTCATGGGCGTTTAATATCCTCATAATCTCACTACAATATTGAAGGTTCATTTGGGGCCTTTCTTGGATTCCATCCTTTTTCTCTAAGGAATCTTAATATTTCTTTTTTATCCTCATAAGGGATTTCTCGTTCACTTCTAATGTATAGGTGTAAATCATCAGGTAGACAACCATGATATTTTTTATATATATCCACATAATGGGTTAGTTTTATTAATCTTCCTTTTGGAGTATCATTAGGTCTCATACATAATTTTGCCACCATTGACATGCACTCATTCATGCTCTCAGCACAGTATATTAAATGCAGTGGGGCAGGCTCACACTCCACTTTTTCATTTGTTCGTTTATCAGTAATTTCCCTTAATTTCGATTCTCCCAAATATAATCTTCTATATTTAGATGCATGAGGTCCAACTACTGCAGGAATACCCCATCTATTTGCACCAGTAGCAATTGCCGCCGCCTTCTGACTCATAGCACCCCATGCAATTACACATGCTCCAACTCTATTTAATATATAATCTGCTACATTTTCAAAATTATTTTCAAGGGGCACTTTTGCAAATATATTTGCTATTTTGATGGCACTACCTATAGCATGAGCATTTGCAACACAGGGGCCCACATTTAGAACCCCTCCCTTGTCAAAGTCTCCAGGATATTTTTCATAAAGTGTTTTTCCATCATTATCCCTATAAAGTCCTATGTCCATGGCAGCACATCCTGCAGCTACTACAATATACCCTCTTTTTAAAAACTCTTCTGCAATAAGGGCTATTTCATTTTCCCCATTATAGTAGTTGGAACAGCCTGCAAGTGCAATGACTCCTGGAATGTCCCCTAACACAATCGGAGCTCCTACTTTCCTTATTTCAACATCTTGGATAGGTCCCCTACCTGCCCTAATTTTATATCTTTCAGATGATATTTTATCCTTTGAAGCTATTCTTATAATGTCTATTATCGGAAGGTTTCTCTCGCATTCTTCCATACATTTTCCGCATCCTACGCATCTACCGTGAAGTTCTGAAAATAAAGATAAATTTCCAGCTTTACCTTGGATGAAGGCCTCTTTTATTGGAAGCATGGCAGGACATACCCTATTACACCATTCACATTCTGTACATTTATTTATAAGTTCAAAAATGTCCAGGTCGTCATTCTCGTTATTTTTATGTTTATGTTCATGTTTGCGGTCTTTCTTCAATAATAATGCAAGATTAACAGCAACCTTTCCAACTTTCTCCATGTCTTTTATAAGAGCTCCATCATATTTTTTTGAAAGGAGCTCATGAATTATAATATTTTCATCCTTAGAGCTCATGTCGGGCAATCCTAAGGAGCATTTATCACTTGTTGCAATGACAGGAATATTTTTTTCAGCACAAAGTTCTAAAATATCTGCCCTTATACACTGTTCATCCAAAACCACCACATCTGGAACGCCTGATTTTATAAACATCAACTGTCTTGATATTGGACCAACTATTTTTGACTCTTTTGAGTATCTGCTGATATCTATTGCTGTGCAACATAATCCGCATACTTCTATATCATCAGACAAACCATTATCTTCAATATAGTCGATAATTTCTACCCCTGGTGCTATATTATGTCCAATGCACAATATTATCGGCTTCTGATTATCTATTACACCTAATCCAATATCTACTAAAGGTGTGTTAGGCTCCCCCTTATGTAAATTATAATAATTTATCTGGGCCAATTCGGCTATTTCCAATGCTAAATTATCAATCATGCCGGCATGGAGTGCTTTTGATTCAAAATCCAAATGGTTTCCCTCCTGACCTGTATGGGTGGCTGCCAGCAGGTTTGTTATTTCCTTCTCAATATATACTAATATTTTATCTAAATCCTCAACAGTTTTTGGAGTGATTCCTGTAATGGTGGTGGATAAGGGTGCAACAATATCTATGGCATTTCCATAATCTATTTTTAAATTTGGATTTTCTTCCAATATGTGATCAACAATATGTCTAGCATGAGCTGCATGGGTGGATGCCCCAATACAACATGCCAATAATACAATTCTTGCCTGCTGTTTTTCTAAATTAATACCGCATGCTCCTTTTTTATTTTTGGATAAATCACATTTCCCATAGGTGCATAGACAACATAAATTACATAATGGAGCATAAAATGGCCTAAAATGAGACAATAACTTAAAATCCCAGTCCCTGAGTTTTGAATAATCTATATGAACCTTTTTTTTATCAGATGGTGGAGAATCTGCATTTGCCTGCCCTGTATCAAAATTTATTTTCTTAAAATCCATTTTTAATCCTTTAATTGAAAAATTCCTACTTTTATATTCATCAAGCTGAAACACACCATCACCTTTAAATACTATCATTATTAATCATTATATATGTGTAATTGATACACATAATATATAAATATTGTGGTGATAGCATGTCTGCCTGGAATCCTGCATTTACATCTCCAAATCAGGCAATGCTTTGTTCTCCAAAAATAGCAGCATTAACAATAAAAAAATCTAAAAATCCCATGTTTGTTATGGGTTCGTTATTAAATGTACTCCCAGAGGAAATAGCAGAATATGCCATAAAAATAGCAAAATTAAAACATATGACCGTTGTGTCGACAGGAGGTTCCAATCTTACACTTTCAAAATTAAATTTTAAACCCCAATATATTATGGGAGCAGTGGAGCTCATAAATCATTTAAAGGATCCAACTTGGAAAGGTTTTGAAGGTAGAGAAAATTATGATTTAATATGTTTTATAGGCGTACCTTATTATATTGGCTCTCAGGGGCTTTCTACCTTAAAAAATTTTGCGCCGCATATAAAAACACTTACATTATGTAAATTTATGCATCCAAATGCTGACTTATCCTATCCAAATATGTCCTATGATGACTGGATAGTCTATCTTTCAAAGTTGGTTAAATATCTGGAATAAATATCTTTCTACATTATGCCATATGGAAAATTTTATATATTATTGGTGTGTAACATATACACAGTGTAGTATATACACAATATCGGCGATTAATTATAACTCACCCCATGGTGGTAATATGAAAAAACTTGAAGCGCTTTTTTTAACTGGGAGAACAGTCTGGCAAGGTGAGGGAATGGAATCTGGTAAAGAAGGGGAACTATATACCAAAGCATGTTGCATGTTGGAGATGAATCCAGAAGATATGAAAAAAATTCATGTGAATGAAAATGAAAGTGTTTTAGTATATAATGATTATGGAAAGGTAGTTATGAAAGCAGTGAAAGCCAAAGAAGAGCTCCCCGAGGGAATGGTATATGCGGCATATGGTTCATGGGCTAATGTGGTAGTTTGCCCAGATACAAATAGCACAGGAATGCCGTATTTAAAGGCCATAAAAGTTACTATTAAACCTGTAACGCAAGAACTGGCCAATAATTCCCTTGATTTAGTAGAAAAAACTTATATGTCAAAGATTTAACTCAATCCGGTATTATGAAGGTGAAATAATGGAGGTAATTAAAGATGTTGTATGTCCATTTTGTGGGTGCGTATGTGATGATGGAGAGGTTATAGTAGATGGTGGACATATAACTGGAACAAAAAACCTGTGTAGAATTGGCCATGCAAAATTTATGCACCCTACACATGGACAAAGACATTTAACCCCAATGATGCGGGATGATAAGGGAGAATTAAAAAAGGTAGATATCGATACTGCAATAGAAGAATCTGCAAGGATACTTGCAGAGGCAAGCTGGCCACTGCTTTATGGGTGGAGTGCCACACTATGCGAAACCCAGCAAAAAGGCATCGAGTTAGCAGAACTTGTTGGAGGGGTATTTGACAACACTGCAACAGTGTGTCATGCACCTTCGATTTTAGCAGTTCAGAATAGAGGATATCCAGTTTGTACATTAGATGAAACAAAAAACTATGCTGATTTAATAATATATTGGGGATGCAATCCAATGCATGCCCATCCAAGGCATGCAAGTAGGTA